>NZ_JARVRU010000011.1:0-2815 GCF_030209535.1 Lysinibacillus sp. fls2-241-R2A-57 | reverse complement strand
CGTACGATGTTTTTATTTTTCTAAAGTGTTCAACTTGATTCTACTATTCGCCAAACTATATCTTTAAAAAAATGGATGATTTCAATTGGAACATTAACAGCCTGCTTTATTTTAATAGGGGCAGTTATTAGTGGTAAGTCTGGAATTGCTTCACAAATTTCGTCTGAAATGATTATTGGAATTATTGCAAGTATTCTTTGTGGGATAGGTGCTGTTTATTGTTCGGAATATTCAAGAGAACTTAGTGATAGAGGATGGACAAGTTCTATGATTTTATCAAAACGATACGTCGCAATCATTTTGATTTCATTTATTTTTACATATGATTTAATAATTCCGTACTTCGTTGAAAATATCATTTGGATTTTAATTGTCACATTTGGAGGTGTTCTCATTCCCAATTATTTATTACAAAAAGGTATTCAATATACAAATACTTTTTTAGTGATGATGTCCCTTAGCTTTATTCCCGTGTTCACGTTTCTATTCCAACTTTTTGATATGCGTATACAATTTTCATTCGTTACAGCAATAGGTGTTTCATTATTATTTATTTGTGGAATTAGTAGTTTAAGAGATGATGAAGATAATTAATTTTAAAATGAATAGATTATTCGTGTTCTAAGAAAATAACGTTCCCAAATGGAAGTTTAGAAATACACCAAGAAGCCACGAATGTTGTTAAATCAACGTTTCGTGGCTTTTCTTATTAATATTGTTTCTGCGTTTTTTTATGCACTTTTGTTAAAAGTCAGTCATAGCATGCCAGTGCAGATAACTGTCCAATCCCCGTAGATTTAATAAATTGGATTAGTTGGAACGCCGTATGCGGTGAAAGTCGCACGTACGGTGTGGACAGGGGGAAAAGCTGGCGATAATTTCAAAAGCTTACCTATCTATTAATAAAGAAGGAAAAAAGTTACAAAAGGAGAATATTTAGTATAGTTTTTGAAAGGGGTTAGAGATATGAGTA
Organism: Lysinibacillus sp. fls2-241-R2A-57; assembly: GCF_030209535.1. Lineage (NCBI taxonomy): Bacteria > Bacillati > Bacillota > Bacilli > Caryophanales > Bacillaceae > Lysinibacillus > Lysinibacillus sp. fls2-241-R2A-57. Next base: position 1,842 of record NZ_JARVRU010000011.1, on the reverse strand, counting down.
AAATATCTTTTTTTGAGTTTGAAAAGAAACTTACAAGTATTAGAATTGAAGCATTTGTTATTTATAAAGGGAATACACGGATATTCGAATACTTGAAGAATAAAAAGGTTATAGAAAAGCCGTCAAAGGTTTATTCCATTACAAAAAGCATTGTTTCTATATTAATTGGAATTATGGTAGATAAAGGTTTAATTAAAAATATTCACGAACCCATACAAAACTATTTTCCAGAAATATTAGAGTCTAATGATCCGCAAAAGAAAGAAATTACAATATTTCATTTACTGACCATGACTTCGGGTTTAAAAGTAGGAAATTTCCAAGGATCGAAAAATTGGGTTAAATTCATACTAGGACAACCAATTATACATAAACCAGGTTCAACTTTTCAGTATAATTCAGGAGACTCTCATTTACTAAGTGCGATAATACAAAAAATATCTGGAATTCCTACCGCTTCATTTGCTGAAAAATATCTATTCTGTCCATTAGGGATAAATAAATACACTTGGCAAAAGGACCCACAAGGAATTCATGGGGGTGGTTTCAGTATTTCATTAAATCTAGAGGATATGGTGAAGATTGGATTATTATTTTTAAACGAAGGGCGATTTAATTCAAATCAGGTGATTTCATCCAACTGGCTCCTTCAGGTAAAAAGACCATATAAACAAGTTGAAACCATAAAAGACGGAACATATGGATATGGTTATCAGCTTTGGACTTATGAAGATACTAATACTAACACCCCGATTGATTATTACTATGCTAACGGCTTATTTGGACAATATATATTTATTGTTCCTAAGTTAAATATTATGGCTGTGGCGAAAAGCCATATAAAAAATGAACAGCAATCTGCACCGAGACTTTTTTTCGAAGAGCTATTAGGTAGTTGGCAGGATGAGGGAGACATATGAGCAAGCTAAACTTTGGTTCCTCCTCTTCTGATATCATACTAATTTCTTCTTTAACTCCCATGAAAGAACTTAATCATCTTTCATTTTTTGTGGTGAAGTGCTGTTTATTGCGCTTCATGGATGGCTAACGGGTACTTTAGCTGAGAATGATGCCAGTCTCATGGGAGGTCGGCTTCTTTGTTTTGGTACCTTTTCTCAAAAAATTAGTCTCGGTATAAAATAAAAGAAGAAACTTAACAGCTTATTCTTTTGTCATATTGATCTCGAAAGCTGTGGCATTGTTTTGGTTGGAACTTTGTAATACCACGTTTAACCCATTCGGCGAAGTTAGATGAATTTGTTCATACAAGCAAATAGGTAACTGTCGGTTATCTTTAAAACGTTTGTCTGGAGTATTGTTTTTATTCACATATTTCCATGTATATCCAGTTACTTCGGCATCACTTGGCACTGCTTGATCTTCAACAAATCGCACAGATGATCCTGTAATTTGCAATTGATCATAATCAATCGAACCTAGTTTATTGTTTCTGCGGATTAGCACTTGATCGGGCAGAAAAATCAGTTCTTCTTTTTGCAATGGAACCCGAATAATCTCCACATTGGATCGCATATACAAAGGGAATTTTTGATTAATTCGGCAGGCAATTCGATTGACAATGGTTTGTGCACCTGCATTTGTTTTTGCCCGAAGCGTTGTACCTTTTTGTGTTACTTGCCAAATCCTTTTAGAAGATAGCAATATTTTCCATGCATTTATTCTTCGTTGATGCGCTTGCATATACTTCTCATCACATTCATAGAAAAGCTTGACCTTACCGAACGTGCCCACATAGATTTTCAACAAAACTCCTATGAAAAAAAAGCGGCGAATAGTAGAATCAAGTTGAACACTTTAGAAAAATAAAAACATCGTACGCGA
>NZ_JARVRU010000159.1:0-2893 GCF_030209535.1 Lysinibacillus sp. fls2-241-R2A-57 | reverse complement strand
GTGCATTGAATGTTTCAAACATTGTGGTTAAGTCCTCGATCGATTAGTATTCGTCAGCTCCATGTGTCACCACACTTCCACCTCGAACCTATCTACCTCATCGTCTTTGAGGGATCTTACTTACTTGCGTAATGGGAAATCTCATCTTGAGGGGGGCTTCATGCTTAGATGCTTTCAGCACTTATCCCGTCCACACATAGCTACCCAGCGATGCCTTTGGCAAGACAACTGGTACACCAGCGGTGTGTCCATCCCGGTCCTCTCGTACTAAGGACAGCTCCTCTCAAATTTCCTACGCCCACGACGGATAGGGACCGAACTGTCTCACGACGTTCTGAACCCAGCTCGCGTACCGCTTTAATGGGCGAACAGCCCAACCCTTGGGACCGACTACAGCCCCAGGATGCGATGAGCCGACATCGAGGTGCCAAACCTCCCCGTCGATGTGGACTCTTGGGGGAGATAAGCCTGTTATCCCCGGGGTAGCTTTTATCCGTTGAGCGATGGCCCTTCCATGCGGAACCACCGGATCACTAAGCCCGTCTTTCGACCCTGCTCGACTTGTAGGTCTCGCAGTCAAGCTCCCTTGTGCCTTTACACTCTACGAATGATTTCCAACCATTCTGAGGGAACCTTTGGGCGCCTCCGTTACCTTTTAGGAGGCGACCGCCCCAGTCAAACTGTCCGCCTGACACTGTCTCCTACCCCGCTAAGGGGCATGGGTTAGAATTTCAATACAACCAGGGTAGTATCCCACCGACGCCTCCTTCGAAGCTGGCGCTCCGAGATCTCTGGCTCCTACCTATCCTGTACAAGTTGTACCAAAATTCAATATCAGGCTACAGTAAAGCTCCACGGGGTCTTTCCGTCCTGTCGCGGGTAACCTGCATCTTCACAGGTACTATAATTTCACCGAGTCTCTCGTTGAGACAGTGCCCAGATCGTTACGCCTTTCGTGCGGGTCGGAACTTACCCGACAAGGAATTTCGCTACCTTAGGACCGTTATAGTTACGGCCGCCGTTTACTGGGGCTTCAATTCGCAGCTTCGCTTGCGCTAACCACTCCTCTTAACCTTCCAGCACCGGGCAGGCGTCAGCCCCTATACGTCACCTTACGGTTTTGCAGAGACCTGTGTTTTTGCTAAACAGTCGCCTGGGCCTATTCACTGCGGCTCTCATGCGCTTGCACGCTCAAGAGCACCCCTTCTCCCGAAGTTACGGGGTCATTTTGCCGAGTTCCTTAACGAGAGTTCTCTCGCACACCTTAGGATTCTCTCCTCGACTACCTGTGTCGGTTTGCGGTACGGGCACCTCTCACCTCGATAGAGGCTTTTCTTGGCAGTGTGAAATCAGGAACTTCGTCCATACGGACTCGCCATCACAGCTCAACGTTACAGTGTGCGGATTTGCCTACACACACGCCTTACTGCTTGGACGCGCACAACCAACGGCGCGCTTACCCTATCCTACTGCGTCCCCCCATTTCTCAAACGGTGAGGAGGTGGTACAGGAATATCAACCTGTTGTCCATCGCCTACGCCTATCGGCCTCGGCTTAGGTCCCGACTAACCCTGAGCGGACGAGCCTTCCTCAGGAAACCTTAGTCATACGGTGGACGGGATTCTCACCCGTCTTTCGCTACTCATACCGGCATTCTCACTTCTAAGCGCTCCACCAGTCCTTCCGATCTGACTTCAACGCACTTAGAACGCTCTCCTACCACTGACATCATAGATGTCAATCCACAGCTTCGGTGAATCGTTTAGCCCCGATACATTTTCGGCGCAGCGTCACTCGACCAGTGAGCTATTACGCACTCTTTAAATGATGGCTGCTTCTAAGCCAACATCCTGGTTGTCTGTGCAACGCCACATCCTTTTCCACTTAACGATTACTTTGGGACCTTAGCTGGTGGTCTGGGCTGTTTCCCTTTTGACTACGGATCTTATCACTCGCAGTCTGACTCCCGTGTATAAATATCTGGCATTCGGAGTTTGTCTGAATTCGGTAAACCGGGATGGCCCCCTAGTCCAAACAGTGCTCTACCTCCAGTATTCTCATCACGAGGCTAGCCCTAAAGCTATTTCGGAGAGAACCAGCTATCTCCAAGTTCGATTGGAATTTCTCCGCTACCCACACCTCATCCCCGCACTTTTCAACGTGCGTGGGTTCGGGCCTCCAGTAAGTGTTACCTCACCTTCACCCTGGACATGGGTAGATCACCTGGTTTCGGGTCTACGACCACGTACTAATTCGCCCTATTCAGACTCGCTTTCGCTGCGGCTCCGCCTTCTAAAGCTTAACCTCGCACGTAATCGTAACTCGCCGGTTCATTCTACAAAAGGCACGCTATCACCCATTAACGGGCTCTAACTACTTGTAGGCACACGGTTTCAGGATCTCTTTCACTCCCCTTCCGGGGTGCTTTTCACCTTTCCCTCACGGTACTGGTTCACTATCGGTCACTAGGTAGTATTTAGCCTTGGGAGATGGTCCTCCCGGATTCCGACGGAATTTCACGTGTTCCGCCGTACTCAGGATCCACTCAGGAGAGAACGAACTTTCGACTACAGGGCTTTTACCTGCTCTGGCGGACCTTTCCAAGTCGCTTCATCTAACTCGCTCTTTTGTAACTCCGTATAGAGTGTCCTACAACCCCAAGAGGCAAGCCTCTTGGTTTGGGCTCTTCCCGTTTCGCTCGCCGCTACTCAGGGAATCGATTTTTCTTTCTCTTCCTCCAGGTACTTAGATGTTTCAGTTCCCTGGGTCTGCCTTCAAGACGCTATGAATTCACGTCAAGATACTACGCGATTAAACGTAGTGGGTTCCCCCATTCGGAAATCTCCGGATCAAAGCTCACTTACAGCTCCCCGAAGCATATCGGTGTTAGTGC
>NZ_JARVRU010000073.1:0-3033 GCF_030209535.1 Lysinibacillus sp. fls2-241-R2A-57 | reverse complement strand
AAAGCGAAGCGTCAGCGGCAAAGCGCCCAGTCGGAACGGAAATCAACCACACGTTATGGTGATGAACCTGCTATTTTGCAAATATATTCACATTTTATCTGATTGTAGCCCGCAGCGGAAATCAGAGCCTTCTATTAGGGTGGATAAAAAGATGTTACTAAAAAGAATGCTTGTTCAAAAAATTTCCTTTTGTTATGTAAATGGTATACAAAAATAGTTTGGAGAGATTAAATGTGTCTTTAGAAAAACTAAAAACGATTTTATCTATACCTGATAAAATTTATGGTGCTGGAGATATTGCTAAATGGAAAGAAGCTGAAAAGGAGTTAGGCACAAAATTCCCATCAGATTATAAAGAATTTATTTCTATCTATGGAACAGGTGGAGTTTGTGGTTTTTTATGGATTTACTCACCTTTTTCTAGTAATGAAAACCTAAATTTTTTTATAGGGTCAAAAGAAGATAACAATGCTTATTTTACATCAAAGCAAGAATTCCCTGATGATTTTCCTCGAAATTTATTCCCTGAAGAAGGTGGGTTGCTTCCTTGGGGAGTAACAGATAATGGAGATGTATTAAATTGGATTACCTCAGATAACCCTGAAAAATGGTCGATATTGGTGTATGAGGGGAGGTCGGGTGTTTCATATGAATATAAAAATTCATTAGCTGAATTTCTTTATGATGTCTGGAGTGGAAATATAACTTGTCATCTATTCCCTGAGGATCTTTTAGAAAATGAACTTGAATATATAGTAGGAGGTGTAGATTGAAAGTAAATGTCAACTTGATCAAAATGATTAAGTAAGTTAATGGTGTTTTTCCTAGATAAGGAAATATCGGTGGTGGCTATTCTAGTAATAAACTTAATATCTGCATAGGCAGATAAAAATACAACTTGATATTCAAGTGAACATGAAGAAATTAATTGATACTGTGAATAATAAGCTTTTCGCTGCATTAGGGTAAATTAATAATATTTGTACCAATAGTAAAATGAGGGGGGATGTTCTCGAATGAGCATTGGGCAGACTTATTTAAATATTGTTCAAAAAAGATTTAGAAGTGTGAAAGCGTTAGGTGATAAAACACTCTCGCAATTGGATAATGAACAACTGCACTGGGCTATTAATGAAGAATCTAATAGTATTGCTGTTATTGTTAAGCATGTTAGTGGGAATATGGTTTCGAGATGGACAGACTTTTTAACGAGTGATGGTGAGAAACCAACAAGAAATCGAGATGATGAATTTACTGATAGTCTTCAGACAAAAGAAGAGATTTTGACAGTATGGGAAAAGGGCTGGCGTGTATTTTTGGATGCCTTACAAGGATTAACGGATGCTGATTTACAAGGGTTTGTAACGATAAGGGGAGAACAGCATTCCGTGATAGATGCTATCGAAAGACAAATGTCCCATTATTCACTGCATGTTGGACAGATCGTTTTCATTGCTAAGCAACTAAAGGGCTCAGAGTGGCAAACATTAAGTATTGCAAGGGGACAATCTCAGGCTTTTAATGAGTCAATGTTAAAAAAACATCAACAATAATAAGAAAATCGTAGCACATGGTTTGCTACGATTTTTTGCTGTTTTGTCTTCTATGCAAAATAAAGTTGATGCATCGAAATTACTGACGGCATCTGATACAGCAACCTCTACACATTTGGCAAAAATAGCGATTAACTTACATTAAAGTATGATACATAGGGGTTCTCTGGTTGATAGAAGGGCAAAAGTAGAAAAATTATGATTCGAAGATCAAAAAAATGAAAAAAAGGTTTTAATTCATTTGTTTCATCCGATAAAAGAAGGGTAAGTTGTGAACAGAGAAGTGAAGCGGCATTCTTTTTGAGTCTAAATCATCGAGTATAGTGTCAGTAAAAGAAAACACAAAATACACAAAAATACACATCTTAAGCATTAATGAAGACAAAAGGAGAACTGTTGCATGAAAAAATTATTTGGAAGCTTTAAGGGCAAGCTCTACACATTATTTGCTCTTATCTTGCTAGTTCCAGTTATTACTGTTGGAAGTTTTGCGTATCTTTCAGCAAAAGAATCGATAAAAGAAGAAATATTATTTAGTGCAAATGAAAGTGTAACTATGTTAAATTCGGTTATTGATAGAACCATAAGTGAAAAAGTAAACGACATTAATGTTTTAAGCGAGCAAATAAATTCTTCTATGTATGAACAGAAGGGAGCCGCTATATTAACAGAGTTTCAACAATATATGAAGATGAATCCAAATGTTTTAAGCATTTATCTTGGAACAAATGAGGGAGAATTATTTCTAGAACCAAAATCGAATAGTGCGGAGTACAATCTTTTAGAAAGAGATTGGTATAAAAAATCTACGGCATTAAAGGGAGAAATTTTAATAACGAATCCTTATATTGATCTAGGTACAGGAGATATGATCGTTACAATAGCTCGCCAAGTAAAAGATCAATCTGGGGTACTGGCAGTTGATATAAAATTGACAGATATTCAAAAACTCGCAAACTCAATTAATATCGGAAAAAGTGGATTTTCTTCAATTTTTGATGAAGATAAAATGGTCATTTCGCATCCTACTTTAGAAGCAGGTAGCGAATTAACAGAGAGCTTCGCAGATAAGATTTACGAAAGTAAATCTGGCACGTTTGAATATGTCTTTGACGGTGATGACCGCATTCTGTTCTTTAATACGAATGAATTAACAAATTGGAAAATTACCGGCACAATTTTTGCGAAGGAAATTGACAAATCAGCATCATCCATATTAAATCATACGTTAATCGTGCTAATTATCGCTATTGTCATAAGTACGATTGTGTTCTATTTTGTCATGAAGGGAATCATAAAACCGATTAGATTGCTTAAGGATAGCGCAGTGACAATTAGTAAAGGTGATTTAACAGAGAAAGTGACGATTACCTCTCATGATGAGATTGGACAGCTAGGGCAAGCCTTTAACGATATGCAAGACAGTTTAAGGACTCTTATTCAAAAAATAGAACAAAATGCTGAAGAGGTAGCATCATCG
>NZ_JARVRU010000105.1:0-3334 GCF_030209535.1 Lysinibacillus sp. fls2-241-R2A-57 | reverse complement strand
CAGATCCTTCTAATTTAATTAGGGTGGATAAAAATGGTTAATCAACACACCTGATTTAAATTACGATAATAAAATGTTAAAAAACATTGGATAAAATTCAGAATTATGAGATAATTGATATGTATTTTCATTTTTGAGTACATGTAAACTATATAGGGGGCTGGTGCTTGCTATGAATAGACGTTTTCATTTTGTATCGCTTATTACTGGAAACTTGTTAACACTAGGAGCTATTTTTATTTATGCTATGCAAAGTCAAGTGGACGTGGCCCTCAGTACTTATGCCCTTGTGATGGGATTTTTAAGTACATTGCTTATTATCTTTTTTTATTTATGGCGGGATGAAAATTTCAAATCATTTTTCTAAAATAAGTAGCTCGGTAAAAAGATATAATTTCGAAGCTTATTACTAATATTGAGATGACTTATCGTTTTTTTAACAAGCAGCAGCATGCCAGTTGAACAAAACAATTTTTTGGTAATGCTGCTCATTTTTCCCCTTTCTACAGCAGTAGTAAAGGGATTTCTTTTTCACAAAAAGCTTCTTTTTTCGTTGTATTCCCCTCTGAATACAACTGATTGTTGTAGAAAAATAAATTTTTTTGTAGAAAATTTAAAAACAATGATTGAGTAGTAAATCAATTTTCTGTATAATCAGCTTGTTTGACAATACTATTTATGAACCTGGGGGTAGACAATTGGGTAAAGCATTGATTATCGGAGCTGGCGGAGTAGCCAGTGTTGTGGTACACAAGTGTGTTCAAAATTCGGACGTATTTGAGGAGATTTGTATCGCAAGTAGAACTGTTTCAAAATGTGACGCTCTAAAAGAAAAACTAGATGGCGGAAAAACAAAGATTCAAACTGCACAGGTAGACGCAGATAATACGGAAGAGGTTATTGAGCTTATTAAAGCCTTTGGACCTGATGTTGTTATTAACGTAGCACTACCTTATCAAGACTTAACGATTATGGATGCTTGCTTAGCGACAGGTGTACACTATGTGGATACTGCAAACTACGAGCCACCTGAAACGGCAAAATTTGAATATAAATGGCAATGGGCTTATAAAGAGAAGTTCGAAAAAGCTGGCTTAACTGCTCTACTTGGTAGCGGTTTTGATCCAGGCGTAACTGGTGTTTTCACAGCTCATGCTCAAAAACATGAATTTGATGAAATCCACTACATTGATATTGTGGATGCAAATGCTGGTGATCACGGTTATCATTTCGCAACAAACTTCAACCCTGAAATTAACATTCGTGAAATTACTGCGAATGGTCGTTACTGGAAAGAAGGCAAGTGGATCGAAACTGCACCACTTGAGAAAAAAGAAGTGTATAACTTACCAGAAATTGGACCAAAAGATATTTACCTGTTATACCATGAAGAGTTAGAATCTCTTGCTAAAAACATCAAAGGCTTAAAGCAAATCCGTTTCTGGATGACATTCTCAGAAAAATACTTAACACACTTAAAAGTATTAGAAAATGTTGGTATGACTTCTATCGAGCCTATCGAGTTTGAAGGACAAATGATTCAACCAATCCACTTCCTTAAAGCTGTACTACCTGATCCAGCATCACTTGGACCACGTACAAAAGGGAAAACAAATATCGGTTGTATCGTTCGCGGTCTAAAAGATGGCAAGGAAAAAACTTATTATGTGTACAACGTATGTGACCACGAAGAATGTTATAACGAAGTTGGTTCACAGGCGATTTCTTATACAACTGGTGTGCCTGCAATGATTGGTGCAATGCTAGTGATGAACGGTGAATGGCGTAAACCAGGCGTTTGGAACGTCGAAGATTTCAATCCAGATCCATTCATGGATGCACTAAATAAATGGGGTCTACCATGGCAAGAAAGCCATAATCCAGAATTACTTGACCTTGATTTAGATGCAAAGGAATTAAGCCAATGAAACCAATTGATTTTTCAAAAGTTCCATCCCCTTCTTACGTAGTGGATGAGCGATTATTAACAAAAAATCTAGAGCTTTTAAAATCGATTCAAGATCGTACAGGCTGCCGTATTTTACTTGCTTTAAAAGGGTTTTCTATGCATTCAACATTCCCTTTAGTAGGTGAATATTTAACAGGCATTACATCAAGTTCACTTCACGAAGCACGTCTTGGCTATGAAAAAATGGGCAAAGAAGTCCATGTCTATGCACCTGCTTACGTGGAGCACGAAATGGACGAGCTTCTTGGCTATGTTGATCACATTGTGTTTAATTCATTTAACCAATGGGCTCAATATAAGGATAAAGTAAAATCTGCTGGTAAAACAATTGAATGTGGTATTCGTATCAATCCTGAGTACTCTGAAATTGAAACAGCCCTTTACGACCCTTGCTACACGAATTCTCGTCTAGGTACAACATTAGCCAACTTCGACAAGTCACAGCTTGACGGTATTGATGGCTTACACTTCCACGCAATGTGTGAGCAAAACTCAGATACGTTAGAGCGTATTATACAAGTTGTTGAAGAAAAATTTGGTGATGTTTTACATCAAATGAAATGGTTAAACTTTGGCGGTGGACACCATATTACTCGTGAGGATTATGATGTAGAAAAACTTGTAAATATCATTAATTACATTCAAGACAAGTATGACCTTCTTGTATATTTAGAGCCAGGTGAAGCTGTTGCACTAAATACCGGTTATTTAGTAGCAACTGTTCTTGATATTCAGAAAAACGGTATGGAACTAGCAATTTTAGATACATCGGCAACTTGTCATATGCCGGACGTTCTAGAAATGCCATACCGCCCTATGATTATCGGTTCTGGTAAAGCAAATGAGCTAGCATACACATATCGTCTAGGCGGACTAACATGTCTTGCTGGTGACGTAATTGGTGATTATTCATTTGAACAACCTTTACAATCTGGCGATCGTCTTGTATTTACGGATATGGCACATTACTCAATGGTGAAAAATCATATGTTTAATGGGGTAAACCTTCCATCAATCGTTTCTTATAACGATGAAGAAGGCATTAAAGTCATTCGTGAATTTAAATTTGAAGACTATAGCGGTCGACTTTCTTAATAAAAAAGCAATACGCTCCTACTTCTGTTTTACTAAAAGTTAAGATATAGGATAAAACTATTTTAAATAGTGAATTCATAAATAATGTCACACATTATTTATGTAGAAATTTAAAGGATAGAAGAGCTTGAATTAATTCGCTCTATCTATCCTTTTTTCTACCACCAATGACTACAGCAAAAAATTAAAGGCGACCGTAATAGTATGATTCTAAGGTAAGCCCGTAATCAAATAACGCATATAAATAACTAGGCACCTCCGGTACGATAA
>NZ_JARVRU010000031.1:0-3442 GCF_030209535.1 Lysinibacillus sp. fls2-241-R2A-57 | reverse complement strand
CTCTATCAATTGGATCATCACCATAGCGTGTGGTTGATTTCCGTTCCGGCAGGCATTTTGCTGCTGCCGCTTCGCTTTCGCACAGATAAAACAATTGTTGCTGCCGCTTCGCTTTCGCACAGATAAACAATTGTTGCTGTTTAGCAGGAACGAAGATCAACTACTATACAGGGCATATATTTTTATAAATGTCATCCACAACTTTTGGTGATGAACCTATATTTAGTTCTCAAGAAATACCTCAAGCGAAGTATAGTTCATTTTCAAAAAACAGTTTCAATCTCATAAAAACGTTCAATTAGTAGAAGCTGAAATTTGGTTTCCTTGTTTTGTAAAACCGCTGTATTTCCATAGATAAAATTAAAACTATAAAAAACATTTACTGTTTCGAACTGCTTCCTTTCAAGTGGACAACGGAAATAATAAAAATATATTAAGCGGCTTGAACCCTGAATTCTAAAGGGCTCAAGCCGTTTTCGTTTCTGGTGGTAGAGATAGTGATTATAAATGAATATCAAAGCGTTACCTTTTCACACCGAATGTTCTATTAAACTAAAAGGTGCCCCGAAAAGTGATTGGGTGCACAATTGATAATTATATTATCAAACCATAAACAGAAAAAATTAAGTTGTTTTTTTGTATATTTTATCTCTAAAGACTGTATAACCTTAATATTAAGTTCAAAATTTAAAATTATAATCTTAAGGAGGGATTTTAGTGGCTATCCAAGGTGTTAAAAGATTACCCGTGAGTATTGAATCTCACCAGGCTACAAATTTGTTTATGAAGTTGGCAAATATCTCCTCTGAAATTGGTCGGTTAGATGAAAAATTTAAGCGTTCTATTTTAAAAAGTGATTTAAAAAATACACTTGCACTTAAGGAATCTGTTCAATCAACAAGAATTGAAGGAACACGAGTAACCTTTACCGATATGGTTGAACAAAGTCATAAATCTGAACAGAAGTGGGAACACATTGAGGTTTTAAATTACCAAAAAGCTCTAACAATAGGGCAAGAGCGAATCAAAAATGGCTATCCTCTTTCTACACGACTTATACTTGAGCTTCACTCTATTTTAATGGATGGAGCAGCAAGGGGGACTAATGTAGCTAAAGGGGAATTCAGGAAAGTTCCTAACTGGATTGGACCTACAAAAAGGTTTGAAGATGCTGTTTATATCCCTATTCTAGCCAGTGATATTGAAGACTACTTAGAGAATTGGGAAACATATGCCAATAAACATCCATATGGTGAGAAAATGAGTATTTCTCATTTAACTCAAGGCAGCTTCATTCTTGATGAAGATTCACATCCATTACTTAAAGTAGCTATTCTTCACGCCCAATTCGAATCTATACATCCATTCCTAGATGGAAATGGACGATTAGGTCGAATTATTATCGCTTTGTATATGATGCAATCGAAACAAATTTCCAGTCCTATCTTCTTCGTTAGTGAAGAATTAGAAAAACAACGTGCTAGATATTATCATCTTTTAAATGAAACTAGAGGAGAAAAACCAAATTGGTTCAATTGGTTATCATTCTTTTTAGATGCTTCTCAACGAATGGCTGATAAATTAAATATATTGTTAGATAGAGCTGAAATAATGGCCATGGAAGGTATGAAAAAATGTGATACGCATATTCAAAAACAAGTTTATTTACTAACATTCAGATACCCAAATACAACTGCTGTACAGGTTGCTGAACAATTCAACATTGCTCCAACTACAGCAAGAAGAGTATTAAATATATTAGATGAAAAAGGACTTGTTTTTAAGGATAAATCTCAAAAAAGAAACATTGAGTATTTTAATTATGATGTATTAGATTTATTAAACAACTAACCATTTTTTTTAATACGAGCAGTTCTACAGTAAGCCCGAAATATAAAAAAGCGGACCTTTTTGGTACGCACAACGAATAGCCATTTATCTGAAAAAATTTCAGATAAATGGCTATTTTGCACATGTAGCTTGGATATTTTTCGACCAAGGGATGTAATTCTTTAAAATCTCTGGCTGTTGGTGAATCGGTAAATTTGGCAATTCTGTCATTAACGTCACTAGGTATTGATAGAAATCGATGCCGTTTGCTTTTGCCGTTTCAGCCAGTATCGTTGCACATGCGCCCAACAGTTGGCAAACGTTACATCAAGTGGGAAATATCTTTTTTGCGAATGTATGATAAGCTTTCGTCAAATCTAGAACAATAGCAATCGGTTTTAATGTGCAAAGGTAACCTGTTCGCTGAAATGTGCTGAGCGTTCAGGAAGTCGCGCCATTTATATTCATAAAGCCACATTGGAGCCATTAGAAAATATTTCTACGGGGCTTGGTTTTAAATTAGCTGAGATTGAAATCGTTTGGCCAGTAAAACGGACATTATATTAAAGAAGATAGTATTTATAAGCGTGTGTATGAACAACCAAAGTCAAACACATTACCTGCTTTTTTTCATTAAATCTTAAGAAATCTCCTTAGTTTTTATTAATAATTATTATTTATACTTAGTACTATCTTGATGAAATGGAGATAAAATACGAAAAAAACATTACTAAGAACATTATTTATTTACAAAAAAAGTAATTTTTAAGAAAGCCCAGTGGTGATATGTCAACCATAACATCGAAGCTGGAAACTCTTAAGATTCTAAGCATCTAAAAACTTTTTTAAGCGCACTAAAATAAACCTTTCATTTTTCGTGCGAAAAAATGAAAGGTTCCTCTTGGTCCCTCGTGTAAACCAGGGTCAAACATAGGTACAACATAATAAGAGTGAAGGAGCCAAAATACGACTATCTCCTATAGAAATTCCAACAGATCCCCCAGTTGTCCGGATCAACTGGAAATTCTATCGGAAAGAACTCTTACTACTAATATACGAGGAGTCATATAAATATGATAAAAAAAATAGTCACAATTGCACTACTAATGATGATTCTAATTGTTTCTGGCTGTTCTAGAAGTGAACAAGTCAAACAACAAAATCAACAACAAGACAACCAACAAAGCAACCAACAAAGCAACCAACAAAGCAACCAACAAAGCAACCAGCAAATCCAACAAGGAGTACTCACTGTTGCTGATCCTGAAAGTATCACTGTTCTTGTCAATAAAAAGTATGCTTTTCCGGAAGGCTATGAACCGAAAGATCTCGTTTATCCAAATGTTCCATTTATATTTAATGAAAAAATAGAAAAAAGAATGATGAGAGAAGAAGCTGCGAAGTATCTCGAAAAAATGTTCCATGCGGCCAATAAACAGAATATTCATCTAGCAGGTGTTTCAGCCTATCGTTCTTCTCAAACTCAAACAACCCTATTTAATAATTATGTTGAAAAAGATGGAATCGAACAAGCAAGAACATATAGTGCTGTTCCTGGAACAAGCGAACATCAATCAGGATTAGCAATTGACGTTAGTGGATCTGATGGATC
>NZ_JARVRU010000130.1:0-3444 GCF_030209535.1 Lysinibacillus sp. fls2-241-R2A-57 | reverse complement strand
CATTCTTGAAGCAGCTAAAACTGTTCATGAGCCTGTCATTCTTGAAGCAGCTAAAGTGGTTGATGAGCAAGAGGACAAAAATATATCCCCTATTTTAAAAAGTGATGAATTTGAAATTTTTAAACCTACATCAGAGAAAGTATATGAAACCCATGCACAATTTGAAGAGGTAAACAAGCAACCCGAGCTAAAAGACGAATCACCTGAAGAAGGCCCAAAAAAAGATAAGGTTTCTTTGTTTTTCAATTTCTTTCGAAAATGGAGTTAGTTTAAAGTGATACAGAGTATAGTAACAATAGAGATTTATACGATAAATCCGTCCAATACGTATGAAAATACATATTGGACTTTTTTTATGTTCAATTAAGAAATTGGCCGAACGTCAAATTCATTAGAGAATACTTGCTATTACCAAAAATGCCTTTAAAAAAGCCTTATTAATTTCCGCTTATAAAACCTACAATGTGGATATTTGCCCTAACCCTATAATCTTAGCTGAATAGAATAATGAAGAAAGGGGGTGTAAAAATGTGTATGAATTGTATGAATTCAGCGTGTGGCGGCTGCGCAAATCAAAATAATCAGTGTACAGCACTTGGTCCTTTTGAAGCTATAGAAGCTGCATGTATTACTACTCCACCAGCAACAGGCTCCATCATCCCATTCGCGTCAGGTAATGTTCCTGTTGCTTTAGCAGCAGTTGGTGGTGGTGCGATCGGTACAGTAAGTATGGTAGGATTCGGCACGTCTATTGTGGGGGTAACTCTTACTGGTACAAATATAGACTTAGCAGGTGCTACTACTGGAATGGAGGCCTTTTCAGTTCCACGTGCAGGTACTATTACATCTATTTCTGCTACCTTGTCTGTAACACTTGCTGCAGCACTTACAGGAACAGCAACAGTCAGAGCACAAATTTACCGCGCGCCTGCGGGAAGTAATCTTTTCAGCCCTACAGATGCATTTGTTGATTTAGCACCAGCTCTCACATCATTAGTAGTAGGAGCTATTACATTTGGTACTAGAAACGTGACACCAGTACCAGTAGCTGCTGGTGATCGTTTATTAATGGTATTCTCTGTTACTACCTCAGGAGCTGCTGCTCTTGTTACTGGTAACGCAAGTGCAGGAATTAACATTGTATAAAAAATTATATTCGTAAGTTAGATTAAACCTACCATATAGTATTATTATCCTTGTAACATACGATATTTACTTGAAAACAATTTCAAAAGTAGGCGATTTTCTTCAAAATGAAGAAATCGCCTACTTTTCGCTCTAAACATATAGTTGTTATTTTGCTAAAGCAATCTGAATATGAGCAAGATGATGCTTCCCATGCCAAGCGTACAAGGCTAAGGCTTTTTCAAGTGTCATTAACCCTGAATCAGGATGATGAAACGCTTGCTGTAATTGCTCTTCTGATAAGCTTTTTAGTAAATAAAACCAGCGTTCATGTAAACCCTCAATCATTTTATAAGATGTCGATGCAGGCATTTCTGAATCCGGAAGCTGTGCCCAATCCACTTCGTTATAAGGTTTAATTGTTGGAACATCCTCTGTCAAAGCTAGCTTAAAACGAATATAGCTATTCATATGACTATCCGCAATATGGTGGACAAGCTGCGTAACCGTCCAGCCGTTTTCTCGGTAGGATTTTGCTAATGATTGTTCACTTGCATCATTAAGTGCCTCGGCTAGTTGTTCGGGTAATAGACGAATATCCTCCATCCACCCCTTTACTTGCTGCGCTGTAACGACTTCAGGAAATTGAAATTGCCCAATTGGATATCGTAAATCGGTCATGTAGCTTTCCTCCGTTTCTATTTTCTTACTTTTCATATTACCAATTTAATATTTTTCACGCCACTATGTATAAAACCCTCATTTTGTAAGAATTATAGCTTACAAAACAAGGGTCATTGTTTGAACAATTAACTTTTCTATTCATTGATATCATAAATTAACGTATCAAAATAGCTCCCATTGGTATACAATAACATCGCCCATTCACCAGGTTTTGGGATTTTCACACTTGAAGGTGTATGAGCATCTGCACCATTAACAGGTCCACCAAGTCCTATAGTCCAACCATCTACTAAAATAGGATGAATCGTTTTAGAATCTTTATGATACCCGACAATTGTTAACTTAGTATTACGAACTTCTTCAATCCCCCAAAGGTGCCACATCCATTTTTGACTGTTTAAGCTTGGCATATCGGCACCAATAACGCCTGATTTATTGGCATTACCGATGATTCCTCTATCCCCAAACTCTACTGCCTTGTTGTCCCAATCAATCGATTTAAAATCACTTTCTTGTACAAAATCAGGTAAATCATCTGGCAGAGCAACAGCTTTCTCATTCATTGTACAGCCAACTAAAAATAACAACACTGTAAAGAAAACTATACACCGCTTCATTACATCGCTCCCTATATAGTCATGATATCTACTATGAAACGAATTATGTAAACGAATTGTTACAGAGTATTCAGAAAAATAAGTGTAACCTATTATTCTATAGATCTCATCACAAATTTAACTAACGTCTTTAACGGATGAGTAATCGTTAACGCTGACTCTTTTTCAAATTGCTGTGCTGCTTCAACCATTGAAAGCTGTGCAACTGAAATCTGCCGCTGCCCCCTCGCTACATGCTGAAGGGTTTGTCTAATAGCAGTATTATACGCTTCCTTTTTTCCCTGCATAATTAGCTCAAAAGCATCGTCGATAACTTTTGCTACAACATCTATCGATTTTTCATGCTGCTCAGCGTATTGCTGAAGCCTGTTCATCGTACCTTCTACAGTTTCAGGATTTGTAAAAAGAATCGTTTGAGGCTGCTTTTCTTCATATACGGTTTCAAAATAGGGCTCATCTATTTTAATAATTGGAATAGAGAGGTCCAGCTGTTCTTCCTCTAACAATGCAATATAATTCGTACACGTTATTAAAATGACATCTATACTGCAGCTCGCCATCCATTCAAGCTGCTCTTTAACTTTAACAGCTAACCCATTAGTCCCCTTTGAAACTTGCTGTATAAGACCAGGATCCACAAAATGAACTAGCTCCACGTTGTCGATGTTTTGAAATGCATGTTCTATATACTCAATATTTGAATGGTGTGCATGCAAGCATCCGAGCTTCTTCCTCAAGTGTAATCCCCCTAATTAATAAGCTGTTTTTCCATTGTTGCGATATCAAGAGAAATGCCGTTACGATTTTCTCGCATAACGTTATGAATTACTGATGCATCCTTTGCTTGCGCTAAAATAATGTTCATCTTCAATCACCCCTCAATGAATTAATATACATTATAACGTATCGCCAGACAAAACGAAGAGGCTGGGACAAAACCTCATTTTTCTGCAATGACAGCGGCAAAAATCTTTAATGAGCTGCAGTTTTGAGATTTATCGAGAACTTTTGATTGTTT
>NZ_JARVRU010000224.1:0-3664 GCF_030209535.1 Lysinibacillus sp. fls2-241-R2A-57 | reverse complement strand
TAAATCCGCTCCTTAGGGTTCGGCGGTTCGAATCCGTCCCCCTCCACCAGTTTTTTATTCATAGGGGCATAGTTTAACGGTAGAATAGAGGTCTCCAAAACCTTTGATGTGGGTTCGATTCCTACTGCCCCTGCCAATTAATTAATATAATGGCGGTTGTGGCGAAGTGGTTAACGCACCTGATTGTGGTTCAGGCATTCGTGGGTTCGATTCCCATCAGTCGCCCCATTTAATTTAAAATAATAAAATATAATAATATGGCGGTTGTGGCGAAGTGGTTAACGCACCTGATTGTGGTTCAGGCATTCGTGGGTTCGATTCCCATCAGTCGCCCCATTTATATATATTTAACTTTTGGGGTATAGCCAAGCGGTAAGGCAACGGATTTTGATTCCGTCACGCCCTGGTTCGAATCCAGGTACCCCAGCCATTTTTTTGCGGAAGTAGTTCAGTGGTAGAACACCACCTTGCCAAGGTGGGGGTCGCGAGTTCGAACCTCGTCTTCCGCTCCAAATATTAAGGCGGCATAGCCAAGTGGTAAGGCACAGGTCTGCAACACCTTTATCACCGGTTCAAATCCGGTTGCCGCCTCCATAATTAATTACTTAATCGGTTTATCCGATTTTTTTTATCTCCATTGTGCCGGTGTGGCGGAATTGGCAGACGCGCACGACTCAAAATCGTGTTCCTTTGGAGTGTCGGTTCGACCCCGACCACCGGTATCAATATCAAGGTGAGAAACCTTGATACTAAAGACTTTCAACGTTCTTGTTGAAGGTCTTTTTTATTTGTCTTCATACGATTAAATTCGCAAGAATCTTATGTGATGAATCTTATGAGGTGATGAAATGGGAAGACGACGAGGAGAACTTTCATTAGAAGAATAAATGTTAATAAAGATTCAAATTACTTTAGCCAGTGCTTGAGGATTGTATACTGCCCCATCAGCATAAATATCATATAAGAAGAATTTCGTACCAGCTAAAGCAGTTTGAGAATCTTCGATTAGGCGAATTCCTTGAGCACGTAGCACCCCATCCCTTAGGCATCCAAGTCACGGTATCAATTTCTTCATTGATGGGTAATTCTAAAGCTTTATCTGCTAAAGCATCTTGGATTGATACGAAAAATAGTAAGCCCCAAAAACTACAAATAAAGATTAAAAAAGTTCCGAGATACTCATTTTTTCGCTTTTGCAGGATATTTATAACTTCCAGACTTTTTGGTTCTATAAGAGCGCACCCCCATTTTTGTTAATATGTTACAATAGTGATATACAATATTTTTTTTATGATGAAAAAATATTTAGCTACAGAAGGGATTTGATAATAATAGTTTTTAAGGCAAGTTAAACGACTAGAAATATACTATGGTAATAATAAATCCATCCTAATTTCTCCAAAAAATCCAAAGTATTTTGTGGAAATATTGAAAACTAGAAAATCAACAATAGATGTTCAATTGATAAAAGATTAGCAAATCTTTTAAATTGTATATTTTATAAAAAGGTGATATTCAAATTACTTATATTTTTAAGAATAAAATGTATCAAGCGAAATCAATCGAATTTAAACTAAATGAATAAAATATTCTTAAACTCCCATGAAAGAATGTAATAATCTTCCATTTTCTGTGGTGTAGTGTTAATTTTACACGACATGGATGGCTAACGAGTGCTTTAGTTGACGAAGAATTAAACAACTTTAATTAGGGGTCCAAGTGAACATAGCGTATACATATCATAATTCAAATAAAGGCATAACAAAGATTTGGACAACACTTCTTTTGGATCATCCAAATACAAGTGCTTCACATAAGGTCCATTTTGTTGAATAAATAAAACCTTTCATATGTTAAATTTGTAAAAATAACTGCTGATATAAAGGGAGGACAAAAGAAATGGGAATTGAAATGGTAATCGGCCTAGTTATCGGAGGATTTTTAATTTGGGCTGGCTATATTGTTCGGGCAAAACAGGCATTTGTATTTCTTGCAGGTTTCAGGGAAACGTGGGTACCAGTTAATAAAGAAAGACTAGGAAATAGAGTCGGTATTCTCTTAATTATTATAGGCGTTATTGCCATTTTTACATCTATTTTTACCATATGGTTTGGGGCTACAGTTGGAAAAATCTCTGGGGTCTTGGCTATTATTGATGTAATTATGATTATTATAGTAATCGGATTAGATCAAATAGGATATTGAAAGGAGTGTACACGTGGGAAACTGGAGAATAAAACTAGTCCTGTTATTTACGATATTAAATACAATAGGAATATTCGCTATAATTCCATATGAGATAACTTTAATGGGCGATCAATCTATACCGGGAGATATACCAACTTCATTAATAGTTATTATAAATTCAACTTTTCAAGCTTTATATATGTTTGTATTGATATTGGTTGGTTTAAGACTTCAAAATCGTACAGGGTTAAACGCTCCATTATTAAATGGAATTGTTTATCCTAAGATACGAGTACATATCTCAAAAAAGTGGTTAATCAATAGTATTGTTGGAGCATTAATTGAAGCGTTATTATAATTCTTCTTGATTTATTCGTATTTAGCCCTTTGATTGGAGCACCCATGAATCAAGTTCCTTCACCAAATTGGTGGCAAGGTTTACTTGCTTCATTATACGGAGGATTTACAGAAGAAATAATGCTTCGATTGTTTGGCATGACGTTCATTGTATGGTTATTGGCCTGGATAACAAAAAAAGAAAAGGATAACATTCCTAATAGTTTTTACTATGTTGCAATTTTTCTTGTAGCAATAATATTTGGATTAGGGCATTTACCAGCGACAATACAAGTATTCGGCGATCTATCTACAATTATTGTAATACGGGCATTGGTGTTAAATGGGCTCTTAGGCTTGTGGTTTGGTTACTTGTACTGGAGGAAGGGCTTAGAATATGCAATGATTGCACATATGTCAGCAGATATCTTTCTTCACGTTCTATTTGCGTCAATACTCTATTAAGCAATCGTGGTGCAGGTTTAGTCGAACAGTATTGTTTAACTTGTGTTAAACAATCGGATCACTTTATGGAACAAATAGGTAACTTAATTAACCTTTATCCGTCTAACAATCCGAGGAGGGATAACATGAAAGTGTCAAGATTATTTTTGGGTTTGGTTATGTTCGTTTTATTAACTGCTGTCGGATGTTCTAATTCATCGGATAAAGGTAAAGTAGAAGTTCATGAAACTGAAAATCCTAATGCAGAAGAGGTTTTAAAATTAGACCCTGAAGCCGATATATTTCAGTTCAATGGAGTGATTTATCAGACTGGAATTGATTGGGTTGAAGAACTAACCTTAACAAAAGGCGAGCAGGTAGGAGAAATAAAAACAAAAAACGATACAGATACAAACTTTAAAGACGAAATGTCGAACAAATTGCCTGTTGGTGCAAAAGTCTTTTCGGTTAAAGAAAAAGAAGAAATTGGAGGACCAATTGTACTCGTAGAATCAGAAGGTAAACTTTATAAATATTATGGACTTGTTGAGGGTTAATCAATTTTCATATATCCGCAAACGGGCGCAAGAGTTAAACAAGGTGTTGCAGCGGCAGCATCTTTTTTCTTGTTGAGCTTACGCTGCAGGTTTGTTGTGCGAAATGTTCCTAGTTTAAATGGATGATGGTTACATCAATC
>NZ_JARVRU010000154.1:0-3782 GCF_030209535.1 Lysinibacillus sp. fls2-241-R2A-57 | reverse complement strand
GGGCTTTACCCGATCACATTCTTCGGCTACCTGAGCGGTTTGGGGCTTTACCCGAGCACTTTCTTCGGCTACCCGAGTGGTTCTGAATTCATTATTCTAAATTTTTATCAGAAAAAGGAGTGATGACCGTTTTTTCCGATGAAGACAGCACAATATTCGTTGAAGGTGTTCCATAAGGCATCGCATCATCAATAAACTGCTCTAATGTTTCCACTGAGTTAGTTGCAATTTTTACAATATAACTGATTTCACCCGCTACACGATAGCATTCAAGGACATCGGGATGTGCGTTACAAAAATCCGAAAGACTTTTACAATCAATTGATTTAAATAAAATAATGGCTTGAATGTCGCGATTGATCTTTTTTAAATTAACCCTAGCACCGTAACCTTCAATAATCCCCTGCTCTTCCAGTTTTCTTACACGTTCAATAACAGCTGGAGACGATAAATGAACCATAGCCGCTAATTCCTTCATCGATACTTTTGCATTTTGTTGTAATTGCTGTAAAATTTCACGATCTATTTGATCCATAAGTATCCACCTTTTTTTATAAACTAGATTTAATAAAATTCCTTTTATTATAAAGCAAATTATCTAAATTACATTATACAGATTCTGTCATTGAATAGCATTATTCTCTACAATTAGACGTATAAAGGAGGCATTAATAACATGAAAAAAATATTATTACTATTAGCAAATGGATTTGAGGCAGTTGAGGCGAGTGTTTTTACAGATGTACTTGGCTGGAATAAATGGGAGGGTGATGGCACAACAGAGGTCCTGACCGTAGGATTGCATCAACAATTGCAATGTACATGGAATTTTAACGTAGCTCCTGAAAAGTTGCTTCATGAAATTTCATTAGAGGATTTTGATGCACTTGCGATTCCTGGAGGCTTTGAAGAGGCTGGATTTTATGAAGATGCTTTTAGCGAGGAGTTCCAGGCAGTTGTTCGTCATTTCGATGAGCACAAAAAACCGATTGCTACGGTTTGTGTAGCTTCCCTTATTCTAGGTCATAGCGGAGTACTACATAATCGAAAAGCTACTACTTATAATCATCCAACTAGTAAACGATTAGCACAGCTACAATCCTATGGTGCAGATATCGTCAACGAACGGGTTGTTCAAACTGAACATATTATTACTTCCTCAAATCCAGGTACTGCATTTGATGTTGCATTTTGTTTACTAGAAAAGCTGACATCTGTGGAAAATACAAAAAAAGTAAAGGATTTAATGGGGTTTAAATAATTAAATGAAGCTGTCTCCACTAAACGCTTGGAGACAGCTTCATTCCATTTAATTTGATATTAATTGATATAATTTCGATCCAAATTCTTTATTTTTTGTAACCAATGAAATTGTTCTTGTTCTTCCAAAATTATTAATTGGTAAGGCAAAAAGCTGAAGATGACCGATATTTTTAGCCATAAGCTCTGGAACAATCGTAATTCCCATTCCAGTACTTACTGCTCCAAAAATAAAATCCCCAAAGTTTACCTCAGTTATGATATTTGGTGTGTAGCCAAGAGATTGTATTTGTTCTACTATCTCCTTCCTTGAATCACAAGGAGCTTCATGAACAATAAGCGGCTCCTCACACAATTCAGCAAGCTCAACTGTTGCTCTTGAATTAAAACGATGATTCAAAGGAAACACAGCATAGTAAGGTTCCGTAAACAATTCCCAACTCCACAAAGATTCTCCCGTATATTTAGCATCCACAAATACTGCATCAAGTCTACCTTTTTCTAAAGATTGTAACAGTTCATTTGAAGTATTTTGAATCATTAATGTTATAGGTCGATCTAGTTGCTTAAGTTCATTCATTTTGTTTGGCAAATAGTAAGTGGCTAAGCTAGGCAGACCACCGATTGCAATAGGGTTACTCTGACTAAATTGCTGTAATTCTTCACGAATAGATGTTAATTCAGTCAAAACTGGTGTAATTCTAGTGTAAAAACGTTCGCCAGCTTCTGTTAATTCGATACCAATAGATGTCCTATGAAATAGCTCGATACCAAGATTATTCTCTAAGTTTCGTATATGTTTACTTAGTGCAGGTTGGGAAAGATTAGTGATTTGTGCAGCTTTAGAAAAACTTTTTTGATTGGCAGCGGCAATAAAACTGTGTATCCATTCTACATTCATTATATTCACTCCATAGCCTATAACGTTTTGTTATACCCTTATAAAATAGTGATTGTTCCATATTCAACGTTTTCTAGTAATCTATTAAATATAGAAGGTGCTTCGATTATAACATATTGTTATAAGTTAACTAATCGAAAAAATGCTTAGCATCTTTAATATATGGAGGTTCAATAGATGAAAAATGTTTTATTATTATCCTTTGGCATGTTTGCCTTGGGCTTTGATGCCTATGTGATCGCAGGGCTTCTTCCAGGAATTAGCGATACGTATCAAAAAAGCACGTCACAAGTCGGCCAAGCTGTGAGCGTTTTTACTTTATTTTACGCAATTTCAGCGCCATTATTCTCTTCTTTACTTGCAGGAAAACCAATTAAAAAAATCTTAATATGGTCAATGCTTATTTTCACTATAGCAAATAGTATTACAGCTTTAGCGCCGACTTTTTCTATTCTTCTTCTATCAAGAGCAATTGCGGGGACAGGGGCTGGATTATTTTCACCTTTAGCTGTAGCAGCTTCTACAAAATTCGTTTCTAGTGAAAAAAAAGGGAGAGCTCTAGGGTTGACTATCGGAGGAATGAGTATGGGAACAGTGCTTGGCGTTCCTTTAGGCATCTATATATCAAACTTATTTGATTGGAAAGTAACACTTTGGCTATTAG
The DNA here is from genome assembly GCF_030209535.1 of Lysinibacillus sp. fls2-241-R2A-57. Classification (NCBI taxonomy): domain Bacteria; kingdom Bacillati; phylum Bacillota; class Bacilli; order Caryophanales; family Bacillaceae; genus Lysinibacillus; species Lysinibacillus sp. fls2-241-R2A-57. The sequence goes on along the minus strand of NZ_JARVRU010000154.1, from coordinate 957 downwards.
TGATGATCGGTGTAATTTCTATTTTATGTATGTATATTTTCCTACCCGATTTCCCAACAACACCTCCCCCTGCCCTTAACGAACGACTAAAAATGTTCCTAGATAAAAGAGTAACTATAACTGTATGTATAACATTTTTCGGCAGTGTTGCCAGCCTTGGCTTATACACATATCTATCTCCCCTATTAGAGGAAATGGCAGGCTCCAGTAACTTAACGATATATCTTTGGGCATGGGGATTCGGTGGCTTATTTGGAAGTATAATAATTGGTTACTTAATCGACTATTTCGGAAAACCAAAAACTTTTGTTACAATCATATTATTCACTTTAACTTTATCCATTATTTGTATACCATTAATGATTAACTTACCTATAATAAAATACTTACCGTTCTTTGTCTGGGGAGCAATGGGATGGGCATGTCAAGCGCCTCAACAACATATTTTACTATCATATCAGCCAAATAACGGAAGCTCAGCAGTGGCATTAAACAGCTCTGTAAATTATTTAGGCAGTGCAATAGGCGCAAGCTTAGGCGGGATTGTATTGTCCTTACAAATTGGATCAATTAAGTTGATTTATTTTGCAGTAATTTCTATGTCATTTGCAATTTGTTTACAGTTTTATAGCATGAAGAAAAAATTTAGCGATTAAATTTATTTAACAATTGCGGCTCTAACTGTTGATTCGATGATTTTATTTGTCGCTTCGATGGTTAGAATTGCAACTTGAAGACTCTATCATTCATCTTGAAACTTCTATTCGTCATATCGAAGGTCCTATCCACGATTTTGACGTTTCTATCCACGATTTCGGAGGTTCTATCCACGATTTTGGAGGTTCTATCCACGATTTTGAAGGCCCTATCCACGATTTTGGAGGTTCTATCCATCACTTTGGCGATTCTATCCGTCACTTTGACTGTTCTATCCGTCACTCTGTTTTCTATCCGTCG
>NZ_JARVRU010000194.1:0-3856 GCF_030209535.1 Lysinibacillus sp. fls2-241-R2A-57 | reverse complement strand
ACTCACCAGATCCTACCGATTGGGATGAAACTTTGCTTCCTCCATTGGAATCAAAAGTAACGATGTAGCTTACTTTCGTCCATTTGGCGTATAGCGTGATATCTTCTGTTACCACATCTTGTTCAAAGCCCCATGGTTCTGTCAATTCCTTATCTTTATGCCACCCTGCAAATGTATAGCCTTCCTTCTTCGGAACAATTGGTATTTGCACTAATTCGTTGTATCCAACGGTTTGCGCTGGAACTTCACTTCCTCCATTGGTATCAAAAGTAACTAAATAATTTGATTTATTCCATTTGGCATACAGCGTTATATCCTTTGTTTCTACATCTTGATCAAAGTCCCATGGTTCTGTCAGTTCTTTATCTTTATACCAACCAGCAAATATGTGATCCTCTTTCTCAGGATTAGACGGCGCTTTTGCTCGTTCTTTATATCCCACTATTTGACGCGAAACTTTATTTCCTCCATTAGAATCAAAAGTGATAATATAATGACTCCATTTCCCATAAATGGTCATCGGCTGTGAAATTTTTTTAGTCCACTTAATGGTATGATCTGCATCTTCAAACCATCCAATGAATATTTTGTCTGGTTGGCCTTGTTGATCGAATGGTGTTCCAAAAAACTGGTAATCATAAGACTCCCCCTGAAATGTTACAGAATCCAACCTGTTGACATGAAATGCAGAATGTCCGATTGTCTTTATGCTTGATGGGAGTTCAATACTTGTTAAATAATTAGAATAAAATGCACTACTTCCAATCGTTGTAACGCTTGGTGGGATCTCTACGCTTGTTAATCGATTATATTCAAATGCACTAATTCCTATCTTTGTAACACTTGAAGGTATTTTTACACTTGTTAATAGCGCACTCCTAAACGCTCTATACCCTATTTCTACGACTGGTTGTCCTTCAATCTCATTAGGAATATCAATATCCTTTGATTCGCCCTTATACCCAACAATGGCAACACCGCCATTCACACTCTCAGTTATATAATCACCTTCTCTATCACCGTTTGCGTAAGCAGGTAGATTACCTAGTGATAGTTGAGAAAATAACAAAAGTATAGCAGCTAATAGTAAGAATGCTTTTTTCATTTCTTCATCTCCATAATATATAGATCTATATTTTAAATTTGACATTGAAACTATAGCATTATTTACAAATGTACTAAAATCAATTTTTGTTAGTTTTCTTACATATTTTGATAATCCTTTTTGTTGCAAATTTCATCATAATCTGCACCATAAAACTTTAGCCACCCCTTAAATCTAGCGATATATTCATCTATATTTGCAGAATATAAAAACACTTGCAACTCGCGATAGACTTCTAAAAAAGATAAAGGGCGACATTAATCAGTGAAGGTTTTCTTCATCCCTTATTCGGGCTTTTACGGGTAGTTAATTCAATAAAAAAGAGACTGGGATATAACTGGTTAAAACTTTAAAAAGCGCGAGAAATCAATTTTAGAAACGTTGATTTCTCGCGCTTTTCTGATGTGAATTTTTTTAATTTTGCTGTGAAAATATACTTATGTTCCAGCCTCACATTAAATCTCACTCATTTGCCTATTAGTGTTTTCTAATGTTCATCATTTTGGTGCCTGATAGGAAATTCCATCACAGCAGTTAGACCTTTTTGATCTACGCCACTCTCAAGAATAAGGCGTCCATGATGTGCCTGCACAATCCTTGCTACCATCGGAAGCCCCAGACCGTGACCTTGCTTGATAGTGCCCTTTCTCTTTGGTGAGTAAGGTAACTCGGTAATATTCTTTAATTGTTCATTCGGAATACCTTGTCCATTATCCGTTACGATAAAGTGATACTTGGAGCCTTCCTCAGACAAGGCGGTTTCCAGTATGATTTCGCATCCCTCTGGGTTGTGATGCATACTGTTTAGAACGAGGTTGTTAATTGCTCTAAGTAATAATTTTTCGTCTCCAATGATGTGAATCGGTTCGGTGGTTAGTTTTAAATCAATGGTATAGCGATCATCTATTCCGTTATTTAAAAAATCTGTGGTAACCTGTCTTGCCAAAACCGATAGTCGAATGTTCTTCAAATGTAAAGGTTGCATTTCATACTCAAGCATGGAGACCAGATTCAGGTCACTTACAAGTGATCGTAGTTTCTCGCCTTGACGTCGAATAATGCTAGCCTGATGCCTTTGCTCGTCTGGCAAGTCCGAATTTTCTTCCATTTCGCTTGCATAGCCGAGAACTAGCGACAGGGGCGTTCGAATATCATGAGAAATCCCAGCAATCCAGTTGGAGCGAGCTTCATCCCGCGCCTTTAACGCATCCGTTTTGTTTTGAAGCATAGTAGACGTGGAATTAATGCTTTGGGCCAAATCATCGAATATCCCGTCGGCATCCAACTGAACCGCTTCCTCCTTGGCAAGGCTGTGAACTCCATCCACAAGAGGACGTATCTTTCTTATTAGTCGTGTCCCAATCATGATCGATATTAGCAAAGCAAGTATCACATTAGAAATCAGTAATAATATAAGTCGCAAAGGCAATGACTCTAACCAATCTGAGAGATAGTCAAGCTGATACCTCCAATGGCTTTTCTTTGGATATCCTACTACAATCAGACCATCCTCATGCTCCCAAGCATAAACAGGATATTCCATAAGATAATAGCGCGAAAACTTGGCTACTTCTACTAGATTGTAGGATTGTGGAACATCATTAGGTAGATGGTAGTCCCATTGCACATTACCATCTTCACCGATTAACATAGCCCAGGCATTGTTATGCTGCAGAAGCTCGGCAGTGTTCTCGTTTAATCGGTAGCTGTCACCCTGTTTGTCCATACTTTGGGCCACTTGCTTCACCACGTTTTCTGGGGACGGAGACTGATTATTTTCTGTGAACACTAGCACGCATAACATTACTAAGTTAAAAATAAGCAGAAATATCGAGATGATAATAGTAGCGGCGACAAATCGTCGTAATATGCGAATAACTCCTTCCACTTAACGCGTCTCCTTCACTAGCAGTTTATATCCCAGTCCCCTGACAGTAAGAAGATAAAGTGGTTTGGATGGATCCACCTCGATTTTTTCACGAACCCGCCTGATGTGGACCATCAATGTATTTTCGTAACCGTAGCTGTCATCTCCCCAGACCGCCTGGCATAAGGCATCACTCGTAACGATTCTGCCCTGATTTTCATACAATTTCACAAGTATAGCGTGCTCCTTTGCCGTCAATGGTAGCTCCTTTTGATTCCCGTATACGACAGCACTTTCTAGATTAATAGTCTGTTCTCCTAATTGAAAAACAGACAACTGTTCCGAAATAGGAGAGGAGTAGACCCTTTTCAGAATAGCCATAAGCCTTAATACTAGTTCACGCGGTAGGAACGGTTTCACAATATAATCATCTGCACCCAAGCCTAGTCCGAGTAGACGATCTTCATCCTCGCCCCGTGCAGAAAGGAAAAGGACTGGCATTTCTGAGAACTGTCTAATAGAAGACAAAAGTGAGAATCCATCGCCATCAGGTAACATAACGTCGAGAATAGCTATATCAGGCTTACCTGTTTGGCAGATTGACAGGGCGGAACTACAGTCAGTTGCATTATATATACGGAAAAAGCCCTCTTTTCTTAAAAAACTTTCAATCATTTTTCTGATTTCCGGTTCATCATCTACAATTAATATTTTTTTGTCTTTTAAATTTATCATGCTGCATCACCTGACTTTTATTATACATGAATAGGAAATTTAGCAGTATTTTGGCTCATCACCGTAACGTGTGATTGATTTGGCCTTGGCGTAATTGTTGTTGCTGTCGCTTCGCTTTCGCACAGAAAACATTTGTTGCTGTCGCTTCG
>NZ_JARVRU010000072.1:0-3889 GCF_030209535.1 Lysinibacillus sp. fls2-241-R2A-57 | reverse complement strand
CAGGAAAGCGCCCAGTCGGAACGGAAATCAACCACACGTTTTGGTGAAGAGCCATAATATAATTTAAATGTAAATTATAGTATAATAAATGTTCGTAGTGCTAATTAAAAGCACTCTTAATTTTTTTATAACAAAAATGGTTTTGAATTTGAAAGGGATGTAATAAAGTAATGAAAATCACTAATTTATCGCAAATACAATCTAACCCTTTATACTCAACGAATAAAAATAACCCTATAAAAAGTGATCAGTCTCATTTAACAGAAGCATATGTATATTCTAAGGAAAGCGTTCAGACTTCCGAACCACTATGGAACTATACGCCAAATGAAGTAGGAATGCAGTCGAATATCAATCTTTTGTCATTCGGAAGTCGTTCCTTAAATACACCGAATTGGGACGTCATCCCGACGAAAGGTATGAAAGTTCCCCCGCAAGATGTATTAATCAGCCAAATCAAAGCTTTAGCTGAAAAATCAGTGCGAAATACAAAGCGAAACGACATCGAGAGCTTTAATTACGTGTTTAAAAAATTACACACACAATATATTTCTTCCGTATCCCCTGATCGAAAAACGCTTCACAAACAAGCGATGAAAGCAATAAAAAAATTTGAAGAAGAGGAAACAAAACAGGTAGGCGAAATGACGCTTGTGGATTATTTGAATAAACACGACAATATTCTGACGGGAACAAATAAAAGTCTTGTGGCAGGTGGTATGGTGCGTCCTATTCACAATTCTTTAGGTGGTTATGACTATGATGTCGTCGTTGGAGGTATTACACTACTAGGAAGTACTTATGGACAATGGCATTACGGAATGACACCAGCAGAAGAACTGAAATCAGACGAATTTCATCAGTTCTATTGGTCATTTGTAGACGAAGCTAAAAATAATTTAAAGTTTGAAGCTAATTAGAAGACATACTAGGATAGCTAAGATGAAATTAAAACAATAATGGCTTTGATATATTTTATTTTAGTTTTAGAATAAAGATTGATTAAATGTTTTCTTCAACCAACCGTGTATGAGATTCTTATAAAAAAGTTCGTTCAATTAGATGAGCCTTATTGAACTAAAGCCCCCCGTCAGTTCAACAAGTAATTTGAAACCACCCTGTTTCTGGCGGGAAATCTTTTCTGGATAAACTATGACCTGAAATTAATTGACGATAAGAAGTGATGGTACCATCATGGGAAACAATATAAATCTTTTCTTTCTGTAGCAGCTTGCAATTAATAATAAATTCTTCTGCGATTTTTGTGAATTTATTTTCAGGCATAACATTTATCCCATATGACCATAAATCTAGGGGAACATTAGTGTCAATTTCGAAAGTTGGAAAATCATTTTGAATTATCTCTAAATCAATTATTTTATCACAAGGCAATGTGTTTTTATCTGGAATAATAGGAAAAATTCGCGGAGAAACTAAAGGACTTACAATCTTACGACAATCTATATTTTCACTCCACATAAATGCAGTTTGCAGAGTTCTTCTAGTAGGACTTATGATTAAAATATCATCATTTGTTAAAGGGAATTGATTTCTTAATAGTTTTGCTTGTTTCTCCCCTTTAGCTGTTAATGAAGGGTCTTTTATCTGTAAACTTTTTGGTATATCTAATGTATGTTCACCTTGACCGTGACGAATAAATACCAGGTCCATCTATCACCACTCCTCATCTTTTTAAACCTTACTTCTAGTAACCTGCTTACATTAGTTGATTAAAAAAGCTCCTGATATATTTTAGAGCAAATGCATTGTGACCTTTTTCAAAACATCGCGACTTTGTATAAAATCAACACAAGATGGATGCTTTAAATGGAAATGCTCTTGTTTATGTTACTGACTATATCCAAAATATATCATGTACTTCAAGAATTTTTCCCAATAAAATGGTATACACAAAGCAATATATGCGTGTGAAAAGAGGAATCTTTATGGAAAATGTAAAAAATTGCAAGTCTTTACTGATAACAATTGGTTGGATTAATGCATTGTTTGCATTTGTCTTTTTTCAACTGTTTTGCGGTATTATAGCCGTTTGTATAGGCATCGTTTTAAAAAGTGATTATCATGCCGAAAAACATGGTCTAACCTTAATTATTGTAGGTATCATAGGTGGGATAGCCGGATGGATACTCAATAATTTATATTTTTAGCTATGAGAAATTGTGTAACGGAAAAATCACTAACAGACTTGGTTTTAACTTGGCTGTTAATTGACTTTGATTAATTTTATAAAATTGTCTAGGTGGTATTTTGAAGATGAAAAACTCTTTATTATTTGTGTTATTGTTTAATTTATTTATAGTTGGTTGTAATGAAACAGTCACAGTAGATACTTTTACTTTTGAAAAACCTGATGCAGCCGAAGTTTTAAGATTGGACGACCGAGCAGATATTTTTCAATGGGAAGGTAATATTTTCAATACCAATATAGAATGGATTGATGAGCTTGAACTCAATGAAGATCAACATCTTGGTGAGATAAAATTCAATGCCACTAAAGCAGAAGATTTTAAAAATGGTGCTGCAAACCATTTACCAATCGGGGCAAAGATTTATTCAGTAAAAGAACGTGATGATATTTTAATCGTGAAATAGGATAACGTTGTTAAGCGTTATTTAGTTCTATCTGAAGGCTGATTTACTAGAAGGGAGACGGACATGTTCATTCATGATACAGTAACAGATTTCACTAACAGCTATCTGCCTACCATTGATTATTTAAAGGAATATTATGAAAAGCATGCAAGCCATTTTGAAGAATACTTTCTATATCATTGCCATAATGTAGATGAAAAAATGACAACGGCGATTCCAAAGCACCAGGAAAAGATTTCAGCGTTAATTGAAATAAAAGATAAAATGCCTAAGCTTATTAATGATATTGCAAGGGACTATGAAGAAATGTACGGTATCACATTTACAAAGGATATACATCTGATTGTAGGTTTATTTGGAAGTAACGCTTTTACTTACCGACAAATCATACCAGAAATTGCATTTTGCTTAGAGAAACTTTCCCCTCAAGACCGCCATTTGCAAATTATTATTGCTCATGAGTTTGGGCACGCTTTACACCATTTATTATCCGAAAAAAGAGGTATTGATTGGGGTAAAGTAGACTGGGAGAGCCCATTCACTTGGCTTTTACAGGAAGGTATTGCAACATATTTTTCTACAAGGTTAGTAAGTGCGAGAAAAGATGAATATTTTGCATTTCAAGAAGACGTAGAGTGGATGACATTTGCTACGAATAATAAACAAAGAATTATCGAAGCGTTTTTAACCGATTAACTTCGCTCGATGCAAGAGCAGTGTTCCTTGAATGGTTCTCTATTAATGGCGGTAAACGTTTTGGCTTTAACCGTTTAGCTTATTTTATCGCATTTGAGTTAATACAAAGCTACCTTCAAGAGCTAGCAGAATTGGATGTTATTACGTTATGGCGAAACATAAACTATCAAGATATTATTTATCAACAATTAATCGATATGCAGATGAAAAATGAATAATTTAACTACTCTATTTCTAAGGCAAATGGCTACGCAATAACGGTTTATATTATTAGTCTAGAGTTACAAGATCTTCTTTATTAAAAACAAGATGCCTTCGAATTAAAAGGCTTCTTGTTTTTTTCCTTACTTTTTTAGGGAACAGACATACTATAAAAAATAATTAAAGAGATAAGGAACCAATAAAACTAAAATAGAACCTATACCAAAAACAGATATCACTTTTATCATATCTTTTTCAAGATAACACCACCTATAACACACAATTGCAGTTAACTTAAAAAGTACATTTTATGATATATTTCACAACAGGCGTGTTGATTAGGAAAAAATAGGTTTATTATTGATCGATGAAAGGGTTT
>NZ_JARVRU010000047.1:0-58506 GCF_030209535.1 Lysinibacillus sp. fls2-241-R2A-57 | reverse complement strand
TTTTTATCGAAAAACAAGCTCTTTCTATCAAAGAAATCAACCACACGTTATGGTGTAGAGCCTAACTTTGTTTTATACGGTTCAATATATCTACAATCTATTCCATCTGGTAATTTTAACAATGAGAAATATTGCATTGTCTCTGATTCGTTATAATCAATGACTAAATTACCTTTAATATTTCTTGTATAATAAACGGCTGTAACGGAGTAGAATTCATCTCCATTAGAAACTTTAAGGTAATAATCTGGACCCGAAAAAATACCTAATAACTTTAAGTCTTCAATAACCAAACCTGTTTCTTCTAACACTTCTCTTTTTGCTGTATCTTCTAAGCTTTCCCCTAATTCCATCAAACCACCCGGAAGCCCCCAACTGCCATCGTATCTTTTTTGCAATAATACCTCATTTTCATTATTTAAAATTATTACAACAGAACCTGGCAAAATAATTGGTTGGTGTCCAACATATTGTCGTAAAAATTTATAGTATTCCATTGTTTCACTCATTTCTAATTGAATAAATTTATCTGTTATTGTTTTAATTACACAATCACCAGGGATTTCCTCCTTTAAATTTTAATCATGCTGATCTCCATTTACACATTGCCTGTATAATCCCAGTTTTGATGGTAACGCTAAGCCGAGATAGTCATTCAAAAAGGGGAGAATCTATTTGTACTCATTTCAACCAAATTGTTGGTCCGAGCATGATGAACTTAAGGTTGTTATACTTTGTGCACCTTCAAAATTAGATGTGCCAGATTTGACAATAGCTGAAAATGTAGGGTGGAGTGCTACTGTCAATCATGTAAAAGCAATGGAGAATTTCATGGAATTAAAGACAACGCTAGAAAATGTGGGTGTCATGGTTATTGACTATTCGAAAGAGCTACCAAATGATGTGGAAACAGTAAGTGAGCAGCTTATTAATAGGTACTTTATACGCGATCTAGCCTGTGTTTTAGGAAATAGTATTTTCCTTGGAGAGGCAGGTAGCTCGTTAAGGCGTCCAGAATATCCACATGCTCACTCTTTATTAGAAAAGTGGTTTCCAGAAAAATTTAATAAGCAACCTTCTACTGCTTTAGAATGTGGAGATGTAATGATCCTAAATAAGGATGCCGTGCTTATTAATCTTGGAATGAGAACAACATTAGAGGCTGTGGAAAGTATTAAGGAACGAATCTTCCAAGAAGGATTTTCGGAGATTGCGATTATTGATTTGCCCAGACGCTCCGATACACTTCATTTAGATATGAATTGTAATGTTGCGAACGCAAATCTAGTAATAGCTAAAAACTTTATGCGCTATTTTCCTGTACAAGTGTTCACAGCTCAAACAAGTCGTTTTGAAATGACTGAGCAATTTTTAAATCACCATGGTTTTGATGTTTACTGGCTTGAAAAATATAATACAATTCCTGACATTAACTTTATAAACCTTGATCCTGAAACGCTGTTGATTAGTAAGCAAGCAACGAAAAAGCAATTTACGAATCATCCACAATTACAAAAAAAGAATTTGATAGAAATTGAAGTCTCAGAGCTTGAAAAAGGCGGTGGTGGCATTCGTTGTATGACATTGCCGTTGGTAAGAAAATAACAAAGGGCAGGAGGGTTGAATCAACATGACATCTAAAACAAGTAAAGGGAGGTTGTCTTGGTGGCAGCTTTCGCTTCTCGGTATAGGTTGTACACTAGGAACAGGATTTTTTCTTGGGACAAGTATGGCCATTCATAAAAGTGGTCCTGCTGTTGTGATTCCTTTTTTGTTAGCGGCGATTGCTACGTACATTGTCTATGATGCTCTTGTTAAGATGTCAGTTGACAATCCAGATAAGGGATCATTCCGTACTTATGCAAAGCAAGCTTTTGGAAAATGGGCAGGATTTAGTAATGGTTGGATTTACTTGATTTCTGAGATGCTTATTATGGGCAGTCAATTGATGGCACTTGGTATTTTTACAAGGCTTTGGTTTCCGACGCTTCCATTATGGGTTGCTGCATCTATTTATGCTGCGCTTGGATTAGCTGTTATTCTTACTGGTATGAAGGGCTTTGAAAACTTTCAAAATATTTTTGGTGCGTTAAAGGCAGCGGCGGTTGTAATGTTTATTATAGTAGCGGTTCTATTAATAATAAAAGGATTTAATACGGAAACAACTTCACTCGATGCAATGCACGCGAATTATGAAGAATTTTTCTCACAGGGTGTGAAAGGAATTTGGCTTGGGTTGCTGTATGCCTTTTATGCATTTGGAGGAATTGAGGTTATGGGTTTAATGGTCATTGATTTAAAAAATCCTCAAGAAGCACCGAAAGCTGGAAAAGTGATGCTTATTGTTATAACTATCATTTTTATAATGGCTATTATGCTTGCATTGACGCTTGTTTCATGGAAGGATTTTAATATTGAGGAAAGTCCATTTATTACAGCTCTTCGTGACTATCATTTACCTTTTTTTGCAGACGTATTTAATGGCATATTAATTATTGCCGGTTTTTCAACAATGGTAGCCTCTTTATACGCGGTCGTAACGATTCTCATAACATTGGCAGAGGATCATGATGCCCCTGCTTCACTTGCTAAAAAGGGAAAAATGAAGGTTCCGTTTCCTGCTTTTCTCTTTTTGGCCAGTGGTTTAATCATTACAATTGTTATTGGTTTCCTCATGCCAGAAAGGATTTTTGAATATTTGATGACAGCTGCAGGCCTAATGCTAATTTATAACTGGCTCTTTATTTTAGTAACATATGCGAAGCTAATGGAGCTATCGAAGTGGGGGCATGTAAAAAATGGTTTTGGGATGTTACTCATTGTGGTGACAGTGTCTGGAACGTTAGGGGAAAAAACAAGCAGACTCGGTTTTTTCGTGAGCCTGCTTTTTATCATCATCATAGCAATTGCGACTTGGATTGTAATGAAAAGGCAAAAACACGGTAAGCAAGTTTAATATTCTTCGTTCTTTGGAAAGATTAGAGAATTTTGCAGACGTAAAAAAGGACATTTAGTTGGGCTACGATGATCATCACTTAAAAAATATTGCTTCCATTCATAACTATCTTCTTGCCCATACCATTTTAAATCAGGATGAGCTGGAATGGCATCATATTCAGAAATGCGTTGGCGAATTAGTTTTTTTAATTTTCGACCAAATACAGTAGAGTCATTTATTTCTTCAAATATCCAGCGAGGCTGAAATGCCATTAATAGCGTAGAAAAATGACGACTCTTTCGCAATTTGTGGGCGGGCGTTGCACAAGATATAAAATAAGGCTCACCGTTAAAACAAAATTCCCATTGTTGTTGTGATGGATCAGTTGGAATTTCCTCCGGCCAATCGACATCATCAAACTTAGTTAAATTGTTTAAAATTGACCAAAATAAATTTCTATATTCCTCAACATCGAAGTGTTTCAGCATATCGTCAGGGGTTTTAAAGAAAATGGCGTGGGTTGTATATTTTCCAAATGTTTTCGAGCACTTATCGTATTCTTTTAAGCATTGTGCTAACGCCTTTATCGATTGTTCCTCCCGTGGATCTCCGATAAAACTATAACGAAGATGGTTTGATAAAAAACCTATTCTAGCTGGGATACAGGGGAAAGCATTTGCTTCATTTGCAACCATGGCAGCGAAGTCTGTATATGCTGACTGTTGCCATAATGGAAGTGTTTCAAAATGTTCTTCTATCCACTTCTTGTCTACTACTTCCACTTGAGTCTCCTCCTTCTATACATCTTTATATTATTAAAAAAAGTGCAGATGAGTGACGATGTATCGATAATAATGTTTTCTAAATAGCGAAAATAAGGGGGATTTCGACTTAATAGGCTCATCACAATAACGTGGGGTTGATTTTCATTGCGACTGGGCGCTTTGTAGCTGACGCTCTGCTTTCGCTACAGAAAATATTTGTTGCTGACGCTACGCTTTCGCACAGAGCAAAGCTTCCTAGGGACGTCCGATGAGCCGCTTCACTCGCGATGCTCATCTTTGACGCTTAATCCCCAAGTAGTCGCTCAGCCTCCACTCAACATTCATTTTAATAAATATAATTTCTAATTTTTGGCGAAAGGCGAATTAAGAGTTTCAATTTTATTTATAATAGAGAACATGATTAATGATCTGATAAAGTACTAATATTTTAAATATTCAACTTGATGGATACTCTTTCCTGTAAAATAAACATGAGATGTTGAAAAAAATCAAAATGAAAGGATGTCAGGTATTTGCATTCATCTACTATAAAATTAACAAATCGCATGTTAAGGATCATAAAGAATGCGGAAAAAGAAGCTACCTCTTCACAACATAAAGTGTTACTACCAATTCATTTTCTACTTGCTTGTTTAAAAGAAAAAGAGGGGGTTCTTGGCGAAATAGTATTAAAGTGTACTATAGATGAAGCTTCTTTAAGAAACTTAGTTAATGAATCTGGTCTAAACTCAGACAAGCAACTAGCTATATGCAAAACTATAATCAGGTTTATGTAAATGAAGGTCACTTACTGAAAGCATTAATAAAGACGAATATGCTGGAGAAATTCGTTTCAGAAGAAGATATGAAATTGATTTTAAAGCTTGGTACCACATCAAGAGATTTGGTGACTCATCTTCACAATTATAAATTCCCAAATACAATTTCTACTAATATTCGTAGAGTCAATCGTGATGATAAGGACAAGCTAATTCAATTTGTAGAAAGTCATTTTTCGCAAGAGTGGTCAGAAACGATTAAGTGTGCATTTTTAAGTGCTACACCTTCTATATATATAGCTTTTGATAATAATGGAGATCTTGTTGGATTTGCTGCATTTGACGTTTATCAAAATAAAAAATGTTATTTTGGTCCAATGGGTGTAGCGAAATCAAATCGAGTAAAAGGGATAGGATACTCTCTACTTCATCATTGTTTAAAAGATATGCATGAGATTGGGTATGAATATGCAATTATTGGAGGGGCAGGTCCGATCGAGTTCTATGAAAAAGCTTGTCATGCTGTCGTTATTCCTGCGACCAACATGTAAAGGAGGTAAGTCGTGAATATAGTTCAAGCAAACACTATTTCTCCTGTTATTAGAAAACTACTTTCATTTGCAACTTCAGATAAAAAAGTTCAACAAGAGTATGAAAAATATATACTTTTATCGAATAGAACATTATATAGCTTCGAAGTTGAGGATGAAATAGTCGGTTGTATCGGGATAGAACGAATCAGTTTATCAGAGTGTGAGATTAAGCATATTGCTGTATTAGCTGATGAAAGAGGAAAAGACATTGGCAGTAAAATGATTAATTTTATCGCATGCAAGTACTCATCAATTGTTGCTGAAACGGATAATGAGGCTGTAGATTTTTATCGACGCTATGGTTTTTTCATAACTAGCCTAGGAGAGAAATACCCGGGTGTGGAACGCTTTCTATGTCAATATAATAAATAGTGAAAGAACCTGCGATGCTTGTCTTATAGAGAAAAGCATTGCAGGTTCTTTTTTATAACTTTGGATTAAAGACTTTTTCGTCAAGAATGTTTAATGCATAATGTATATCCTCTAAATCTTTCTTTGATGCATGTTGAATAAGCTGTTGAAAGCGCTCTTCTATACAGGCGAATGCATCCTCCATTATTTTTTCTCCATCCTCTGTAAGGCAAACATAATGCTTTCTTCGATCCTCAGTATCGCTAATTTTTTCAATAAACTTTCTTTCCTGTAATTTTCGTAATTCACGACTTGTATTAGGTAAGGACATATGCAGACAATCACTAATTTCTGTAGGTGTAACAGGCTGACCTACTTTAATATATTCTAGAGTTTTATATTGTACAGGTGTAATATGATCGATTTTAACGTTTTGAGTTAGTTCATGCGTTACTTGGTGTACGGCTGCTGTAAATGTTACAAACTGATTGAATAATTCTTTTTTGTCCAAACTTAATCACCTCTTACTGACAAGATAACAAAAAACTTATCTTAAAACAATTATCATTTGACAACTAAAATCACGTCGTTTATTATTTTGTTATCAAATGATAAGTAATGGAGGTTGCTTGATGAACACATTAATTATTTATACATATCCCAATCATAAAAGTTTGAATTATTCTTTTTTACAGGAGGTTATTAAGGGCTGTCATGATAATCCTTCTATTAAGGAGATTCAATTAGTAGATTTATATGAGGAGCAATTTAATCCGCTTTTAGTATTTCATGAACATAAACGCCGTCGAGATATGTTTCGTGATCCAAAGCTTGAGAAATATCGGAAACAAATTAGATGGGCTGATAAAATTGTTTTTGTTTATCCGATATGGTGGGGTAGGCCACCAGCAATGCTTTTAGGGTATATAGATCAATTATTTACGGCCAATTTTGCGTATAAAGATAAAAAGGGACTATTTCCGGAAGGGCTTTTAAAGGGAAAATCAGTGGTGTGTATTTCGACAATGAAGGGGCCAACAAAATATCCGCTATTATGGCTGAATAATGCGCATAAAATATTAATGAAAAGAGCGTTATTTAATTTTGTTGGCATTAAACAAGTAAAGTTTTTTGAATTTGGCAATATGGAAAGTAAAAAGGGGAGACAAAGCAAAAAACTTGAAAAAGTTTATCAATATTTTAGAAAAGTAGCTTACTAGTTTCCTTGTTTAATAGACCCGTGCAGACGAAGAAAAAATCTATTATTCGTTTGTACGAGTCGGATCTACCTTCAGCGGCAGTGTAACAAGAAATGTTGTATATTCAGCAAGCTTGCTTTCGACAGTAACGGTTCCGTTATGCATGTTGATAATTTTTTTGACTATGGATAGCCCTAAGCCACTTCCACCATTAGCGGCTGTCCGCGATTGGTCAGCCTTATAAAATCGCTCGAATATATGCTTTTGTTGTTCTTCTGTTAGACCAATACCATTATCGTGAATGGCAATATTGATCATATCCATTTGCTTCATTATAGATAGTGTAATTGTGCCAGTAGCTTGAGTGAATTTAAAAAGTAAATTCATCCATACTTGATTCATTAAGTCTTCATCAGCCATTATCGAAATGTTTTCGAATTGAAGATCCATCTCTATATTTTTAGCTAACCAATTAGGTTCAAGTGCCAGCACTACATTGCGCAATTGCTTATCGAGTCGGTAGTACTTTGGCTCGAAGGGGTGATGTTGTGATTCTAATGACGTTAGCTTTAGTAAATTGTCACTTATTTTCGATAAACGATTACTTTCCATTTCAATAATTTCTAAATAATGCTGACGCTATCCTCTTGAAGGTCCATGTTTTTCAATGCTTTAGCAAAGCCATTAATAGATGTTAGAGGTGACTGGATTTCATGAGAAACATTCGAGATAAATTCTTGTCTCATTCTTTCTAATTCGCCTAATTCGACCGCCATATGGTTGATACCATGTATTAATTGACCAAATTGATCGGATAATAATAGTGCAAGTAAAGAGAACAAATACACCAACTACGGTCCATAATGTTCTGTAATGAGTTCTTTGACGACAGCTGTGTCATTCGTAACACGACTTAATATTTCACCTGTATCGTTTTCGTCATAATAGGGAATTGGTAAATGAAGTAGCTTTCTCCAAAGCTGATCTCTTAACTTCGCGACAACATGATGTCCGACACGGTTTAAATAATAAATGGAAAGCCCACTCGCTATAGCCTGCACGATAAAAGCAATACCTAACAAAATAATTTGCCAATAATCAAGGGATTCTAATGAAAAGCCATCCACTAATTTTTTTGTAAATAACGGAACGATAAATCCAACGCCGGTAGTCGTTAAACTCATAATTAATGAGATTATTAAAAGCCATATTGGTGGCTCAGCTTGTTTGACTAAGCGAACAAAGCGTCGCCAATCCTTTTGTTTACTAGTATCTTTTGATGTCTCCTGCAACGTAAAAACATCCTTTATTTTCAACAACTAAAAATATGAATCTTTAATGTTTCTTACTATAGCACGTCTTTGTGAACTGAATATGAAACGAGGAGGTAATGAGGATAGGTACGAGTACGATTATTATGATTTATATCAATTGTATAATTTTAATTAAATAAAGGGTAAATAGTTTGAATTTTCGATGTGGGGAAATTTTACATAAAAAAAGCGCAAGAAATCAATGTTTTTAAAATTGATATCTAGCGCTTTTTAAAATTTCTACTAGCTAATTCCTAGCCTCTTTTTAATAATTACTCTCTTCGATAGAACCAAGTACAAATCCTATTATTCCAGATACGACCATTACTACTACATATACACCGATTACAATCAGAGCCCATATTAAAGCAGATTTAGCTGCTTTAGGCTTATTGTCTTTCCAAACAAAGTACATAATAATACCTAAGAGCGGTGTACAACAAAAGGAAAGGATATTAATAGCTATATTTGGTCTATCCTCTGAGGATGTATTTTGTACACGAACACCACATTTTGGGCAAATTTCTGCTTGTGCTGCTATTTCTTCACTACAGTGTGGACAAAACATTTTTTATACCTCCTAAAGAAAATTAAAAGAATTCCCATTTTTCAACTTCTTTTCCTTCATAGCATTTTTTCCCGATTAAATAAGCATCAATTAAAATGGGTAAACCAACAATAATGTATGGAATTAATAGATTATTAAAAATTAAAACAGAAGTCATAAATATAAATAAGCAAAGAAACCCTTTCCATACTTGATCATTAATGATTTGACCTACACCAGGTATTAGAAATGTAAGTAATGCGGGAGCTAGTGGATGAGTACCCTTAGGAGATTTTCTTAAAATAATTCCGCATGAAGTACACTTATCTTGAAAAGAATTTAATTCATTCCCGCAATTATGGCAGTAATTATGTACTTTGAATTTTCTAACACCACAATTTAGGCAAATTTCTGCATGCTCTGATAGATTGGCTGCGCAATATGTACAAAACATTTTCAGTCTCCTTAGTTAAAAATTAATGAACCAATATATTCCCCTTTTTTATAGAGGTACATAGTTAGATTCCAAAATAAGAGGGCGGCGTATAAAAACATAAAAACAATGCCTATTCCACCTAGTATCCCTGTTACTAATCGCCGATAGTTAGTACTAAGCCATTTATTAAATAATTGTCCCGTTCCGTCTATAATCATAGGAATTGTTAAAATTAAAGCATGAAAAAAAGGTAAAACTTTAAATAATGCCAATATAATGCCGATTACATATCCTATACAAATTCCTGTGCAACGTGCGCAAATCGGAAATTGAACACCTTTATAAAAAAAAGATCGGCTTGGTAATCTGTGGCAAAGGAACAAATATTGAAAATATCGATTCACGTAATCACCTATTTAATCAAGTTTTTGGCTCATCACCAAAAGTTGTGGATGACATTTTTTAAAATATATGAACTGTATATTAGTTGATTGTAGTGGAGGCTGGGCGACTCCTTGGGGCTCATCGGACGCCCCCAGGAAGCTCTGCTCTGCGCGAAAGCGAAGCGTCAGCGGCAAATGTTTTATCTGTGCGAAAGCGTAGCGTCAGCAACAAAGCGCCCAGTCGGAACGGAAATCAACCACACGTTTTGGTGAAGAGCCAAGTTTTTCGATAAAAGGAAACAACAAATATAATATACTATAAAAAGGAATATTGGTAGCTTTTTTAAGAGGAATGTTTAAAGTAAGTTCCTTTTTTTGAAGGAATATCATATAATGTTATAAACCGACAGTCGGTCTATTTAGTGTCGTATCTCGTCCTTTTAAAAATATATAAATAGTCACCATGTTGACATTTAGAAATGTGTTATATATATTATTTTAGTAAACATGGTGACTAAAAAGAGGTGCTATTGATGGATATTAATTATTTATTGAAGGAATTGCATTTTATGCAGCAAAGTTATGCGACATTGTTTTCGGTTGTCAATAAAGTCCAAATAAGAGGAGATGAATATTTAGAGGTATTAACTTCTAGACAGCATATGGCTCTAATTGCCATAGCGCATTTACCAATAGAAAATACAACGCTCGTCAATATTGCTAAAAAGCTCGGTACAACAAAGCAAACCGCAAACAAATTAATAACAAGTCTTGTGAAAAAAGGATATGTTCAAACGCTACCAAGTAAATTAGATAAAAGATCAATTAATGTTGAGATTACCACAGAAGGTAAACAGGCTTTAATTGCTTGTTCAGAGAAGTCTACTTACTTTTTAGCAGATATCTTTAAAGATTTCACAGCAGAGGAAATTGAAACACTGTGGAAATTATTGCAAAAACTCTATCGCTTTGATGGTGAGGAACTAGATGGATATGAAGAAACGGTAAATATGGAGATAGAGAAACCAGAAAAGATTTCGGACTTCCAAGAGAGAGTTTTAACGGAGTTATTAAAACGACGATATGGAGATGAAGAGCGTCATGATTAAAGGAGACACACCGTTTTTTTATCAAAAAGCAAAAGAAACTGAGCAGAAGTTCAAAGAAAAAGTTTATCTGATGAAACGTAAAATAAAGGAAATAAAGAAATCAGCGAATGACGTTAAGGAAAAATTTCATCGGAAATCAAAAATTAGTCGCACTGGAAATTATGTATCTATTATCGTAGGTCTCTTGCTGCTAATGATGTCTTGGAGCACGCAAATTGAGTGGCTCATTTGGTTAAGTACCATAAGTATTTTTAGTAATATCCTTCTCCTTACAATTCAAAAAAAATTATATTTTTAGTCATTGCAAATCTACACTTCTGTGGCTAGAAAATCATGGAAGTAAATCAATTCTACGTTATGGAGAAGAGCATATTTTTAGGAATTTCACAGCCATTAATTGTTGATTTTGATTAAAAGGAGGCTCATCACCACATGTATATAAGTTGATCTTCGTTACGACTGGGCGACTCCTTGGGGATTAGCGTCACAGATGAGACCCTGGAGCGAGCAACGCGAGTGAAGCGGCTCATCGGACGCCCCCAGGAAGCTTTGCTCTGTGCGAAAGCGAAGCGTCAGCAACACGGTTTTTGTCTGTGCGAAAGCGTAGCGACAGCAACAACAAAGCGCCCAGTCGGAACGGAAATCAACCACACGTTATGGTGATGACCCTAAAAGGAAGGGGTCTGATGAATGGAATCACAGATTAAACGAAAAGGTTTTTCAAAAGATTTTAATCTTATGGTGATTGGGCAAATTATTTCAATTTTAGGATCTGCGCTTTTAAGGTTTGCCTTATCACTTTATGTATTAGATATTACAGGACGTGCAGATCTTTTTGCAGTACTATTTGCGATATCGAGTATCCCATTTTTACTAGCACCACTTGGAGGAGCTATTGCTGACAGGTTTAATCGTCGTAATTTAATGGTGATTTTCGATTTTACTAGTAGCATAATTGTTTTTATTTTCTTTGCAGTATTAGCAATTGGTAATAGTTCTATTTTGTTGATTGGTGTTGTGATGGTGCTACTTTCCCTCGTTAGTGCCATGTATGCACCTACAGTGATGGCCAGTATTCCAGTACTTGTAGAAGAGGGAAAGCTTGAGCAAGCAAATGGAATTGTCAATGGTATTCAAGCGTTATCCAATGTAGCAGCTCCTGTATTAGGGGGGATACTATATGGCATGATTTGCTTAAAAGTGCTTGTCATAGTAAGCGGTGTCTTCTTTTTCTTCTCTGCTATATTAGAGATGTTTATTCAAATACCATTTAAGCAACGAGAACAGAAAGGGCACATTATTCCAACGCTTGTAAACGATTTGAAAGAGGGCTTTAGTTATGCAGTTAAGCAATCTTTTATTTTCAAATGTATGGTTTTAGCAGCATTATTAAACTTATTATTAACACCCCTGTTTGTTGTGGGTGTACCGATTATCCTCCGTGTCACCTTGCATAGTAGTGATACATTATATGGAGTAGGGATGGGGTTAATCGATTTTGCTACAATCTTAGGGGCTTTATCAATGGGGTATTTTGCGAAAAAAATGGGCATCAATAATTTGTATTTTTGGATTTTTATCACTGCTTTATTGATTGTCCCAATGGCTTTATCGGTTACGCCTCTCATGCTTAAAATTGGCTATTATCCATCCTATACTTTATTTGTAGGTAGTGCACTGTTAATAGCTATGATTATGACGATCATTTCCATTTACATTATTACAGTTGTACAAAAAGAAACACCTAATGAAAACTTAGGGAAGGTCATGGCGATTATCATTGCCGTTTCTCAATGTATGGCACCAATAGGGCAAATATTGTATGGGCTGTTATTCGAAGGTTTTAGTGTTAACATCTATGTTCCTATTTTAATAATTAGTGTTGTCATGGTTGTGATGGCAATAGCAACAAAGAGGATTTTGCGATTTGAAGAGAGCGCAGTAGTAAAATGATTTTAAAGAAGCCAATTGCTCAGTAAAATATTCACTTTTCAATTTTGGGTACACGAAACAAAAAACAATTTTGCCTCGACATAATTACGTCCGGATTCCAGATTACTTTTAAATATGGCGAAAACGAAATGGTCAAGGGAATCTTTGTGAAATCGTCTCTGAAAACGTTTGTTTGAATATTTTTCTGAATATTGTAATTTATTTCCTTGGTCGAATTGAAGAGCAGTTCTTGCGTAGAACCATTATTTAAAGGAACAAAAGGAAGAATGTAAAGAGTATCCATCTAAACCTGATAACTGAAAATATCATATGGAAGATGGTTATTTAATTTTCCTGAATGTACATTAACGGCAGTAAATCCATAGAAATGCAAGGCCGTTAACAGAGAAATAGGGTAAAGAAGATAGAGTGACTTGGTCAAACAAGAAAAAAGAGAAATCGATGCTGTTTCGATTTCTCTTTTTCTTTAATATCAACTAGTTATGTCCCTGCATCATAAATGTAACGCTAGAACCATCTTCTTGGGCGCCTACTAGCGATTCTTTCTCGAGGTTGAAACTCAGCGGACGGGAAAATTGGTTGTGGAATATTTCGTATATTAGTAACTTCATGAACAATTTTATGCTCCGTGTCGTCTTTTATATCAAGTACATGAGAAGGTTCTACTTTTTCTTCAGATGCAAGAGCGATGTTTGGAGTATTGATTAAGAGTGGTGTAGTTTGCGGATTATGTTCCACCTTGTCTTCTAAATCAGATGTTTGTAAAGAAACATAAGAGGATTCTATTTGTTCTTCAGTTGAGCGGGTAATGTTTTGAGTAATATTCAAGAGAGGTGTAGTTTGCTCAATATTTTCTATCTCGTCTTCTAAATCAAATATTTGCAATGAAATAGGAGAAGATTCTACTTTATCTTCAGTTGAGCGAGTGATGTTTTGAGTGTTGTTCAAGAGAGGTATCGTTTGTTGATTATTGCTCGTAACAGTAATAGTGGCATGATTCTGGGCTGGTGAATGCTCTTTTTCATTATGAATTTCGGCATGTGGCTGTTGCACAGGGTGAACGTCCTTCATGACGAGTATTGGTCGCATCATGTCGTGATCTTCATGTTCGAGGAAATGACAATGCCACATATAATGACCGACATGATCTTTCCAGTGCATAATAATTTTAGTAACTTTTCCTGCTTCTGCTTTAACAGTATCCTTCCAACCTTGCTCATAGTCATGCGGTTCTTCTGGGGGACCTGTAAATTCTAGCCTTCCTTCATTTTGATATAGTTCCATATTGAAAGGGCGTCGTTCTAGTATTTTAAATTGAATTAAATGTAGATGAATAGGGTGAACAAACTGTGTGGCATTAATAAAATTCCATATCTCTACACTATCAAGTGCAGGTTTTTCAGTAGCAGGGTCATGGTACATTCGATTATTTAATAATAACATTGGTCGACCAAAATCATCTGTCGTAGCAGTTAAAGGTAGATGTCTCTCAATATGAGCATCGTGTGGATGTAAATCCATTGAAACAGCGAGTCGTTCTGGGATTTCACTAGTATCCTCGCATTCTAGTGGAAGAATAACTTTATACTGCATAATGACTCTTGTATGTTCATCAATAAAATCTTCATCAGAATTCATTAATGTTATTTCCTGACCTTCACATTTTGAAAAATCGATAATGACATCTGTTCGTTCAGCAGGTAATAACTTAACAAGTTGAATTTCTCGAGGAGCTGTTAAAAAGCCACCATCTGTACCAATTTGAATAAGAGGATCCCCATTTGAAAGGCTAATGACATACCCCCTTCTATTGGAGCCGTTTAAAAAACGAAATCTATATTTACGAGGTTCGACATTTAAATATGGCCAGACTTTTCCATTCACGACGATGGTGTCGCCGACAAATCCAGGTGTAATGGACGGATGTACAGGAACGGGGAATGGTGGCTCATCAGGATAGAAAAGCGAGCCGTCTTCATTAAAAGATTTATCTTGTATTAATATTGGATACTCGTAGTCACCGCATGGTAGGTTATAACGTTCCTCTAGTGAGTCTCGAAGTAAATAAAACCCTGCTAATCCCGCATAAACATTTAGGCGAGTTAATGCCATTGCATGGTCATGGTACCACAGTGTTGTGCCGGGTTGGTGATTTGTGTATTCATGTGTTTCTTTATTAAATTTTGGCCCAGTATGCGTATAATCTCTTGTGTACCATGCGTCTGGATGACCATCACTTTCCCAATCTACATTTGCGCCATGTAAATGTGTAACAGTTCTTACCTCTTGAGAATCGTTGGCAGCATGAAGGGAAAAATCAACTGGTAAGAAATGCTTTAAGGGCAAATAATTTTTATATTTAACATAAGTGGTTTTGTCTTTTATAGCTTCAATAGTTGGTCCTGGATAAAGCCCGTTATAGCCCCAAATGATTGATTTTGGGAAATATTTATGAAAACAATGCTCTGCTTCGATCATTTGTAGTTCATAATAATCAATTTTCTGTTGGCCTCTATAGTGTTTCGGTTTAGCAGTAATTGGTTTTGGCAGCTCATCCACAAATTTTGGAATCGTTGCTGGATCAGTAGGATTAATTTTCTTACTCAATACATCACGTCCCTTTTCCGATACTTTAAATCGCTAATCACTTCATGATATGGGTGAAAACAATAGGCAATGGGGACAATAATGGAGGGAACTGTGCTAATATATATATATATAAATATTGACATTTCGCGAGACTGATTAGAAAAATTCTTTGAAGATGATGTGTAGGAATTTACTATTCAAAGTATGTGAGCATGGACGTTTGTGTCAATGACCAGAAAAATTATCACGACAAGAATTTATTTGAGCAAGCAGATTAGTGCTTGTATCGCGCTAAAAATGGTGGGCGTTCAAACTATGTAATTTGTGAACTTTCATAAGTTCTTTAATGGCATAATTGATTTCCTAT
Organism: Lysinibacillus sp. fls2-241-R2A-57; assembly: GCF_030209535.1. Lineage (NCBI taxonomy): Bacteria > Bacillati > Bacillota > Bacilli > Caryophanales > Bacillaceae > Lysinibacillus > Lysinibacillus sp. fls2-241-R2A-57. The sequence goes on along the minus strand of NZ_JARVRU010000047.1, from coordinate 43,185 downwards.
TTGCACTGGTGAATAGGAATTTTTTCTTTGAAAGGGTTGTTATTTTTTCTGACTAATCCGACGATTCGAAAACGTTGTTTTATCAACGCATAATATATAAAAATAAGAAACACGACAGCACAAAATTGTTGTATAATGTTGTGGTATGAGGAAAGAAAGCAGGTTGACAAAAATGGAAAGCAAAATGAATGTATACACAGTTATTAACATGCAAAAGCATCAAGCATTCGTGTTGAAGAATAAGCTAGATGTGAAACATAAGGTGAATATATGAAAAACTGGTTGATTTTCATTTCTGTCTTTATGGTTTCGTTGTCACTTGTCATTAGTATTTTAGTACTCTGGAAAGCCGAGGCTCCATTCCGTTCAATTGAAGAGCAGGCTGAACAGTTGGCAGTCGATGCCAAAGCCCTCGCAATTGTCTCGGAGTCCTACACATATAATGGCAAACATTCGTATGTTACTGTGTTCGGGGTAGATGAATATGGTGATAAAAAGGCTGTCTTTGTTCCGACGAATCTAGAAGCTGATTCAATTAAGGAAGTATTTTTGAAAGATGGTATTACGGAAAAAGAAGCATTATCGGTTTTTAAAAAAGAAGGAAATGTACAAAAGGTCCTCAATGTAAAATTAGGCTATGAAGAGCCAGGTGCTGTTTGGGAAATTACTTACCTAAACGATCACGATAAGCTCAACTATGTCTATATTATGTTTAAGGACGGCGACTGGTGGACGCGCATTACGAATTTATAAGAGGAGTAGATCCCGTATGAAAAATTTATTAGCAAACCGTGTAAAAACTTTAACACCATCTTCAACTTTAGCAATTACAGCGAAAGCAAAAGAGTTAAAAGATCAAGGTATTGATGTAATTGGTCTAGGCGCTGGTGAGCCAGACTTCAACACTCCACAAAATATTTTAAATGCTGCCATTGACTCGATGGAAAAAGGTTTAACAAAATATACACCTGCTGGCGGTCTTCCTGTACTGAAGAACGCTATTATCGATAAACTACAACGCGACAACAACCTTACATATAAGCCGAATGAAGTTATTGTAGGTGTTGGAGCAAAACATATTCTTTACACTTTATTCCAAGTTATTTTAAACGAGGGCGATGAAGTTATTATTCCGATTCCTTATTGGGTATCTTATCCAGAACAAGTGAAATTAGCGGGCGGTGTACCTGTTTATGTTGAAGGCACACGTGAGCAAAACTATAAAATTACTGCAGACCAATTAAGAGCTGCTGTGACAGATAAAACAAAAGCAGTTATTATTAACTCTCCTAGCAACCCATCAGGTATGATTTATTCTCGTGAGGAGCTAGCTGAATTAGCTGCTGTTGCAGAAGAAAAAGATATTTTAATCGTGTCAGATGAAATTTATGAGAAGCTTGTATACAATGGTATTGAGCATTTTTCAATTGCACAGCTATCTGATGCAGTGAAAGCACGTACAATCGTTGTAAATGGTGTTGCAAAATCTCACTCTATGACAGGCTGGCGTATCGGGTATGCTGCAGGCGATGCAGACATTATTAAACCAATGACTGACCTTGCATCTCACTCTACATCAAACGCAACAACAACTGCACAATATGCAACAGTGGAAGCGTATAACGGACCACAAGACGCTGTAGAAGAAATGCGTCAAGCTTTCGAATCTCGTCTTGAAAAAATCTATCCACAGCTTAGTGCAATTCCTGGCTTCAACGTATTAAAACCTCAGGGGGCATTCTACTTATTACCAGATGTAGCAGAAGCTATGGCTCATACTGGCTATGATTCAGTAGATGCATTCGCTGCAGATATTTTAACAGAAGCAAACGTAGCAGTGATTCCAGGCTCTGGCTTTGGTGCACCAACTACAATGCGATTATCTTATGCTACATCTTTAGACTTATTAGAAGAGGCAGTCCGTCGAATTGATACATTTGTTAAATCAAAATGGCAAGACTAATCCTTTTAACCAACTTTGGAGGATTTCTATGAAAAAAATTATGATTCAAGATATGCCAAAACATATCGGTGAAACAGTCAAGCTAGGCGCTTGGTTAGCAAACAAACGATCAAGTGGGAAAATTGCCTTTTTACAATTACGTGATGGTTCTGGCTTTGTTCAGGGCGTTGTTGTGAAAGAAGAAGTAGGCGAAGAAATTTTTGCTATTGCAAAAGGTATGACCCAAGAAACTTCAATGTACATTACGGGAGAGGTTAAAGCCGATGAGCGTTCAAGCTTTGGCTGTGAGCTAGCTGTAACTGGTATTGAAGTATTACATGCTGCTACAGATTTTCCGATTACACCAAAAGAACATGGGCCAGAGTTTTTAATGGATAACCGTCACTTATGGCTACGTTCTCGCAAGCAACATGCAATTATGAAAATCCGTAACGAAATTATTCGTGCAACTTACGAGTTTTTCAACGATAATGGCTTTACAAAAATGGACCCACCAATTTTAACAGGTTCAGCTCCTGAAGGTACTTCTGAGCTATTCCATACAAAATATTTTGATGAAGATGCATACCTTTCTCAATCTGGTCAGCTTTATATGGAAGCGGCTGCGATGGCATTAGGTAAAGTATTCTCATTCGGTCCGACGTTCCGTGCTGAAAAATCTAAAACACGCCGTCACTTAATCGAGTTTTGGATGATTGAGCCAGAAATGGCATTTGTAGAATTTGAAGAAAACCTAGAAGTGCAAGAACAATATGTAGCGCACATCGTACAATCAGTTCTGACAAACTGCAAATTAGAATTAGAGCGACTTGGTCGTGATACATCAAAACTTGAAAATATCAAAGCGCCATTCCCTCGTATTTCTTACGACGATGCCATTAAATTATTACATGAACAAGGGTTTGACGATATTGAATGGGGCGATGATTTCGGTGCACCACATGAAACAGCAATTGCCAATTCATTTGACAAACCTGTCTTCATCACTTGCTACCCAGTAGGCATTAAGCCATTCTACATGCAACCGCATCCTGATCGCGATGATGTAGTATTATGTGCAGATTTAATTGCACCAGAAGGTTATGGTGAAATAATTGGTGGTTCTGAGCGTATCCATGACTATGATTTATTAAAATCTCGTCTTGAAGAGCATCATTTATCTTTAGATGCTTATGCATGGTATTTAGAACTACGTAAACAAGGATCTGTACCACATTCAGGCTTCGGTCTAGGATTGGAACGTACAGTGGCATGGATTTCTGGCACTGAGCATATCCGTGAAACAATCCCATTCCCACGTTTACTTAATCGCTTATATCCATAAGCAACAACTAGTTTGGTCTTATCTTCATTCAGCAAATGAAGATAAAACCTGGTCGAAATTGATTAAATTAAAAAGTCGCGTAGTGATATGTCTACGCGGCTTTTCTACTTACGATGGAAAAAGGAGTCAAGTATACTATGAACACAAACAATAATCGACTCCGTACATGGACTGAGCAGAGAATGATCCAAATTCCTCAGCTTTTTTTTCAGTTTTATAAGGAGTTAAATATTGAGGATGAAGAGGCGCTGATTGTCATACATTTACTTGCGTTCCATATGGAGGGTAATGATTTTCCGACACCTAATGATCTGAAAAATCGTCTCACAATGTCTGACAATGACATTACTTCACGTCTACAGCGCTTAATGCAAAAAGGCTTCCTTGAAATTACAAGCGATGTCGATGCAAGTGGCAAGCTATATGAAAAATATTCGGTATACCCACTTTGGGAGCGTATTATGCAGATTATTGAAATGAAGGAGCACCAAAAATCAGCAGCATCACTTCGACAAGAAGAAGGTGAAGTATTCCGGATATTTGAAGAGGAAATGGGGCGTCTTTTATCTCCTTTAGAGCTAGAAAAAATCGGTTCTTGGTTAGATGAGGATAAGCACAGCCCAGCGCTTATTAAGGAGGCGCTGAAGGAGGCTGTGTTTGCTGGCAAGGTGAGTATTCGTTATATTGATCGAATATTGCTTGAATGGAAAAAGAAAAATATTACGACACCGCAGGCTGCACAAAAACAAAGTGAGCAGTTCCGTGAAAAACAAACTTTTAATAGACCGCCAGTCCGTACAATGCAACAAGAAATGCAGTCGACAAATAAAGTACCATTTTATAATTGGTTAGAAGAAAGAGAATAGGGGGCTTCCGTTATGTTAACAAAAAAACAATGGGAGCATTGTCTAGCGGAAATGGATCGTATGTTTCCTGATGCACATTGTGAGCTAGTGCATGACAATCCGTTTGAGCTAACTATTGCCACGTTATTATCGGCGCAGTGCACGGATGTACTTGTAAACAAGGTAACGAAAACATTGTTTCAAAAGTATAAAAAGCCAGAAGATTATTTAGCTGTATCATTAGATGAGCTACAACAGGACATTCGCTCCATCGGTCTTTATCGAAATAAAGCGAAGAATATTCAAGCGTTATGTCAAAGACTGTTGGAGGAATACAACGGCGAAATACCAGTAAGCCGAGAAGCGTTAGTCACTTTGCCTGGTGTTGGTCGTAAAACGGCTAATGTTGTGTTGTCTGTAGCTTTTGATATTCCTGCTCTTGCAGTGGACACGCATGTAGAGCGTGTGTCTAAACGATTAGGGCTATGTCGCTGGAAGGATTCAGTGCTAGAGGTCGAAGAAACAATTATGAAAAAAACTCCGATGGACAAGTGGTCGAAAACCCATCATCAGCTAATTTTCTTCGGCCGTTACCATTGTAAGGCTCAAAATCCTGGCTGTCACACATGCCCTTTATTTGATGATTGTAGAGAAGGGCAAAAGCGTTTGAAAAAAGGGCTGGTGAAAGAAACGTGAATGTAGAGGTAATCACAAAGGAAAAAATGGATGCTTGGTATGAAGAGTGGACAGTACTTGAAGCAAAAATCCATTCTGCTCATGATGCAAGAAACGGTAAAGCAAAGAGCTTAATGGAAGAGGCCATCTTATTGTTTGAGCGTTTAGTGCAAGAAGCGGGTGAGGAGATATTACCCATTAATGGTGTTGAACGATTGGCCTTTATTAAAGCAAAACCTGGCCAATATGCTTGTTATCGTCAGCTGGATGAATTATTTAAGGAAACAAAAAAACGAGCAGCACGACTACGTTTGCAGGCAGCAAAAAGCTAAGATAGACGGATAAATAGCTGAAGCGACGGATAGAAGTGCTCATTCGTTAGATAAATTCAGCAAACTGAAGAGATAAAAAAGCAGAGTAGCAATCACGCTACTCTGCTTTTTTTATTCAGTCTTATTGCCGCCGCCATCATCCGGTACTGCGGGTTCGGTTGGTGGAGTTGGTGGTTGGCTACTATTATTGTTGCCGTTGTTGTTTCCGTTATTTCCTGCATTGCCGGTGTTACTGTTGTTCCCATTATTTCCTGCATTGCCGGTGTTGCCATTCCCATTGTTGTTATTATTGCCATCGGTACTATTTCCATCGCCGTTGTGATTGCCATTGTTCCCATTTTCATTGCCATTGTGGTTGCCGTTTTGATTACCTTTGTCGCCGTTGTCGCCGTTATCGCCTTCTTGATCAGGCGATGTTGGCTCCTCAACACCAGGTTGTTCTGGAGTATCAGGCTCTTTATTTTCATCGGTCATACCTGTTACTTGGATGGATGTTGTACCTGGTTTACTGCGTGTACCGTCTGCAACTGCTACGACAGAAATCGTGTAATTGCCATCTTCCAGTGTGTTGCTAACTGTTAAGCCCTTGCTTTCCGTTTTACCAAGAGAAACAGTCTCTCCACCTTCTCGTTTAGCAGTTACCTCGAAGGTAGTTGGTAGTGGTTCATTTGTTTCCGGATTAAGCATTGCATCATGCTCCCAAGAAATATCAATAGATTGACCTTCTAAACTTAGGCTTGCACTTACATTGTAAGGTGTAGTAAGTTCCGGAACTTCGTATTTATTTGAAACTTCGTTAGGCTCTGTACCACGAACAAATAGCTCTGTTTGACGTTTTTCTTTTGGTGTGTAATCACTTGCTAATTTAAGTGGCTTTGAGCCTACTTCAATTGTTGCTTCTACAACTGAGCTTGGTTTTTTGAAATTTGGTGTTTCAACGTCTGCCGAAATCTCTTTCATAATTTTTTTAAATAAATGTTGTGGTAAACGACGTTCATCCCAAGTTGTAATCGGATCAAAGTGTTTTTCATAACCACTCCAAATAGCGATAGAATAATTTGTTGTGTAACCAGCAAACCATGAATCCGGCACACTTGTATCTGGTAAATTATACTTGTCAAAATCAGCTTTTGAGTAGTTTGTTGTCCCTGTTTTACCTGCGATATCTAATCCAGAAACATTAGCAGCAGTACCTGATGCATCCGGCTTATTGCCGACAACGTCACGTAGCATATCTGTCACCATATAAGCTGTATAATCGCTCATCGCAACATTAGACTCTGGTGTATAGTCTTTTGTTGTTTTACCGTCACGGTAAACGATTTTTGTAATCGAATGAGGGTCAGTGTAAACACCATTATTCCCGAATGCTGCATAGGAAGCTGCCATTTGCATTGGAGACATCGTAATATCCCCACCACCGATCGCATCAGATTCATAAACATTTTCAGCTTCAATACCTAAACGACCAATAAATTCTTTTGCTTTGTCAGGTCCAACTTCTTTTAATGCTTTTACAGCTGGAACGTTACGTGAAGCATATAAAGCTTTACGTGCTGTTATTGCACCCATATATTTACCATCCCAGTTTGTGATGGTTTGTTCCGAATTTGTGTATTTGATCGGTTCATCCACAAGTGTTTGACCAGTTGACCATTTTAAATTTTCGATTGCTGGTCCATAATCGAGTAATGGCTTCATTGTAGAGCCTGGTTGTTGTTTTAAGTCATATGCATAGTTCCAACCACGGTCAGCTCCGTAATCGCGTCCGCCGCCAATCGCTTGAATTTGACCCGTTTTTGTATCAATGACAGCTACACCTGATTGAATCTTTTCTGTTGGGAAGTTACTGTCATCGTTCATAATTTTTTCAACAGCTTGTTGTGCTTTCGGATCAAGAGTTGTGTAGACTTTAATACCTTCCGCCATTGCATTACCGTCACCGTTATCTTCTAGCTCATTAATAACAACATCAAGGAAGGCATCATATTTAGAGCCAGTAAATTTTTGACGTGTTGCATCGTCAGCTAGACCAGCTTGCACGTCTACTTTCTTTGCTTCTTCCATCTCAGCTTTTGTAATTTTACCATGTTGATACATTAATCCTAGAACCGTATTACGACGTTTTGCTGCAAGTTCAGGATTTTTTAATGGATTATAAGCATTTGGGCGTTGTACTAAACCTGCAAGTAATGCTTCTTCATCTAAAGTTAAATCTTTTAAATCTTTACCATAGAAATATTGAGCAGCTGTTCCGAAGCCGTAAACACGACCTGACATCAGCATTTTGTTAAAGTACATTTCAAAAATTTCTTCTTTTGAATATTTACGTTCTAATTGGAAGGCAAGCCAAGCTTCCTGTGCTTTACGTTTTAATTTTTTCTCATTTTGTAAAAATGAGTTTTTAACAACTTGCTGTGTTAATGTAGAAGCTCCTTGTGCCCCGAAGCCATCACGGAAGTTAGCGAGTATTGCGCCACCAAGGCGATAAAAATCCATACCACCATGCTCGAAAAAGCGTACATCTTCCGTTGCGAGGATTGCGTTAACCATATCCTCAGGTATATCTTCATATTTTACATATTTACGGTTTTCTGCACCAATTGTTGCAAATAATTCACCGTTTTTATCATAGAACTCAGAAGAAACGGGGTCCTTCAGTAAGTTTTCATCTAGTTCAGGTGCGGTACTTGCATAATAGGCGAATAACCCAGCACCTCCAATAAAGCATGCAGCTACAATTGCCACAAGTGTTAACGTAATGCGCTTGAACCATTTTTTCTTCGATGATTTTGGAGGCGCACTTTTTTTATTTTTTTGAGCGAGAGCCTTTTGGTGCTCACCGCGTGTTCGACGACGTTCAGTCATTCTACTATCTCCTCACTTTCAGAACCATGGCTTTGTGCTTCAATGAGCTTTTGGATAATCGGTAAATAATCGATACGTGGATAATAGCTTGTGGAAATTTCAAAAGCTTCCTTTTCAATCGTTGAAAAGGGTATCGATTTACGTTCACCGTTTTCCATCGCTAGCCAGGCCTTTTGTAAAACTTCGTATGGCACGATAAAATATCGTTCATAAGCTGAGAAACGAACGATAATAAAAGCCACACCATTTTGTTCCGTCACTTGCTGCATATGTGTCATTTGATGTAAATGAATATTCTTTAGGGGGAAACTGGTTTTTGAAGCAGTTTCCTTTGCATCAAAATCAATATAATGCCCGTTCCAAACTCCATTGTAATCCGTTGTTGATGGCGTTCGAAAATAAGCTTCACGAATAACTGCAGCGCTTCGTGATGGGTACTCTACTTTGACGATTTGCACGGGAACAGGTTTCTTATGAATGATAGCAAGTCGCCTTTTTACATAATAGTCGTTTGCTTCATTAATTTCATCCTCTAGTGTTTTTCCTCGATTACTAAAAGATAAATCCTTATCTTTCGTCTTTTTTGCTGTTTTTGGCACAGCTGGATTAGGAGAATACAACTTCCCATTCGGATAACGAATTGTCACTTAGTTCACCCTCTATAATACTGCTATTATACAATAGTTTACCATGATTCTGTAGCAGTTCTCCACTTCCATTAATAGTATGTTTGATGCTAGATTAGTGATGGTTAAAATTACTAAAAAAATAACCAATAGTTGGGCAATTTTCGCCTCTTAAAGTCGAAAAATATCATGTAGCACAACTAGTTCTATCACTTGAATCGTCAAAATAACAGACGAAATTTCTAAGCACATTTTATAGAGAAACTGTTCTCCACATTAGCATTACTACATACATACCGACTTTGAAGACAACTTGATTGATAGAATTGTTCAATTAACTTTTATCGAAATACTTCTTCTTTCAGCTAACTTACGCTTATTTTGTCACGCATGAAGGTAATTTTATACATGCGGGGAATACATAAGTAAAGCAAAAGGAGGCGTTAAATTGAACAAGTTAGGACAATTAGTTGCGCAGTTGGATCTGGTCAATAAATTACTTTTAACGAGAGTGTCTTTGGAAAACAATGCACAGAGCATGCACTTTTTTATGCAGCTCAAATCTGTTAGCCAGAAAGTAAGCTTAGCAGAAAAGAACTGGCAAGTAAAGAATGCTTGTTCGCCTATAAGTAGTGAAAAATGATAGACTTTGGTACACTTATCTCATATGCAATTTAACTAACGCAATATGAGTATTTTTCATACACTATTTACCATAATGAATGCGATGCTTTGGGATAAACAAAAGCATTTATAAATCATTGGGAGTAAATTTGCTCATATAGCGTAAATAATATTAGCAGACGGTTTTTTTAGTTGGACGAGTTTTAAAATCGTTGTTTCGAAAAATTGGCTTAAAATGATACTATGCGTTTACGTTCATGTAGATGAATCTTCATTTTAAGGATGAAGCAAAAGATAAAATTCGAACTTCTTTTTAGAGGTTAACGAAATTGTCAGCTAGTTACGATAATATTGTAATTGATGAGATGAGGTGCGGAATTGTTATTAATACAGCAAACTTCCATATTAATAGATGAATGTGAAAAATGTGTTTCACGCTTTTGGCAAATGCGTGAGGAGGATCGTACTCCAGACTTTTTTACGGATGTTAAGCCACACGCTGATGTTATTCACCAGCTTTTAAAGGAATGGCAGCAAGAGGCGAATATGTGGATTCAAAAAAATCGACCCAAATATATGCATGCACAACAAATTGCTTCAGTGGTTGAATCGATGGAGCAATTTGTTGTGCAATCCTTTTATAAAGAAACAAGTAAAAAACGTTTTTTAGATGCGATTCATTCAACCTCTTATACGTTAAAGATTTTTGATCAGTTAGTGAAGGAGGAGCAAACGGATGTTATCGAAAAAAAGGACCATTAGTGAATTGTTAAACGAGTGGAGATATGACGAGGAATTAAAGGAACGTATTTTACATTGGCAAACGCTTGATGGGCGTGAAGCTAATTATGCACTTTTCCCGGGAAATTTACATCCTTCACTTGTAAAGGCTCTTCAAGCAAGAGGGATAGAACAACTGTATACCCATCAGCGTCAGGCATTTGATTATGCAATGGAGGGTGTTTCCTTTACTGCCGTTACACCAACAGCGTCTGGAAAATCATATTGCTACCATTTACCGGTACTTCAAAAAATATTAGAGGATAAAAATGCGCGGGCTATTTATTTATTCCCAACGAAAGCTTTAGCGCAGGATCAAAAAAATGATTTAAATGAATTAATCGAACAAAGTGGTGAGGAAATTTTAAGCTATACGTATGATGGTGATACTGCGCCTGGTATTCGCCAAAAGGTTCGTAAGGCAGGGCATATTGTGATGACAAATCCGGATATGCTTCATTCAGGGATTTTGCCACATCATACGAAATGGGTTTCACTATTCGAAAATTTGCAGTATATCGTCATTGATGAGTTGCATACATATAAAGGTGTGTTTGGTTCTCATGTTGCGCATGTTATTCGAAGGTTAAAACGTATTTGTGAATTTTATGGCAGTAAGCCGGTTTTCATTTGTACGTCAGCAACCATTAAAAATCCAAAAGAATTAGCTGAAGCTTTAACGAATGAAAGCCATGCTCTAATCGCCGATTCCGGAGCGCCAGTTGGAAAAAAGACATTTCTTTTTTATAACCCACCCATCGTCCATAAAACATTTGGCGTGCGTCGAAGTGCTGTTTTGGAGGTGAGTGACCTTGCCAAAAGATTATATACAGCAGGTATTCAAACCATTATTTTTGCTAAAAGTCGTGTACGTGTAGAAATGATTGTGACGTATTTAAAGGAGCTAACACGCAATAAGCTTTTGGATGAATCGGTGCGCGGTTATCGAGGGGGGTATCTGCCTTCTGAGCGACGTGTTATTGAGCGAGGGCTTCGTGACGGTACTATTCAAACGGTAGTTAGTACAAATGCCCTTGAACTGGGCGTCGATATTGGTCAATTACAAGCATGTATCATGACAGGTTACCCGGGAAATATCGCAAGTGCCTGGCAACAAGCAGGTCGCGCTGGACGTCGTCAGGACGAGGCGCTAATTATTTATGTAGCGCAATCAGCAGCACTCGACCAGTACGTCGTGAACCATCCTCTCTTTTTACTTGGCAGTGCACCTGAGGAAGCCCGTATTTATCCTGAAAATATGCTAATTTTAATGGATCATTTGAAATGTGCAGCGTTTGAGTTACCATTCTCCTCGCACGATACGTATGGTGAATATGAGATTCAGGAACTACTTGAATATTTAGCGGAGGAAGGCGTTGTTTTTAAAACGACTGAGAAGTGGCATTGGATGAGTGACCGTTTCCCAGCACATGACATTAGTCTTCGTTCGGCTTCACAAGAAAATGTTGTTATCATTGATTTGACTGTCCCTGCGCAGACAAAGGTAATTGGTGAAATGGATCGCCATAGTGCGATGACATTATTACATGAAGAGGCAATTTATTTGCATCAGGGTATTCAATTTCAAGTTGAAAAGCTGGATTGGGAAGAGAAAAAAGCGTATGTACGTGAAGTAGATGTCGATTACTATACAGACGCGAATCTAGCAGTTGAGATGAAAGTGTTAGAGGAAGATCGAAGTCGAGATTATAAGGGTGGTATCATAAGCTTCGGTGATGTAGGATTAGTCGCGCAGGCAACGATATTTAAAAAAATAAAGTTCAATGGAAATCATGATAATATAGGTTCGGGTCCAATACATTTACCACCCGACGAAATGCATACAAGTTCATCGTGGCTATCGTTCAATAATTCAACACAGTGGTCTGAGGCAGAGCTTACAGATGCTATGGCTGGTGCTGCATACGCGATGAATGCTTTCATTCCAATATTCATTCAATGTGACAGTAGCGATGTAGCTGTGGTACCACAAGTAAAGGCCTCACATAATGAACTGCCAACATTCTTTGTTTACGATAAGTATCCGGGCGGAATCGGACTAAGTGAAAAGGTGTACGATTTGTGGGAGGAGCTATTGATTAAGACATTGGAGCATGTAGCGGGCTGTGCTTGTGAATCAGGCTGTCCATCTTGTATAGGAGCTCAAGATAGCTTGCAACAAGCGAAGAAAAAAGTAGTAGAGCTTCTTCGGATTTTAAATTAGAGCACAAAGAAGGCTTGAAAGGAAAAAGTCTAACACTATTCCTTCAAGCCTTCTTCTTTTATTAGTTTATAAATCATTTTACGATTAATGCCTGTAAGTTCTTCGACATTCTTTGACCTATCTTATCACTTTAAAGATACGACTTATGGTGGTACCCACTCTAGTCAGGAGTTTGTAAATTACTTGTTTGCTGGTACCGGATGGGTTGTTACATGTGATTTTACTGAAACGGCTACAATTACAAAATTCGGTTCAAAGAACATCATCCAATGTGTAAATCAAATATGCGATGCCTTCAACTATGAATTTGAGATTCTTACAAATAAGCGAGTGCCATTTTAGTAAATCATTTGGTCCAGACAACAATGCACAGTATCGATACGGTCATAACATTAAGACACTTAGCAGAAAAATCGCCACGACCCATCTGCGAACACAAATCACAGCTACAGGGAAAGATGATTTAACAGTGACTTATACATCACCGAATCACACGCTATGGGGCATCCGTGTAGCTGATCCAATAAGTGACGAGCGATTTACACACGCAGATAATTTGTTGAAAAAAGCCAAAGATTCACTTATTGACTATCCAGAGGTTGGCTTTGAACTTGATACACTCGAATTGTTAGATAAGGCTTTAGGTGAAAAGGTTTGGCTGATTTACGAGCCAATAGATGGGTTAGAGCTTCAGACTCGAATTCTTAAGCGAATTTGTGTAGTAGACGAAATCACAGACGAGTTAAAAACCATTGAAGTAACGCTGGGCAATTCATTACCACGATCAATGTCCGATAACGAGCTTGATGGAGAAGAGGATCTTGCTGATACAAAAGAAGAGCTAGAAGAAGTAATCGACGAAAGCAAAAAAGAATTTAGGTCAGCCATCACACAAACGGATAACCGTATAACGATTGAAGTTGAACAGTTAAATAAATCGATTGCTAGGATTGATGTAAAAGCTGATAGCATCAATATGTCCGTAAATAATCGAATTACGAATGAGATGACTGCTATCAACATTCGAGCTGATCAAATCCAATCAACGGTAAGTTCTCAAGGCGCTCAGCTCCATGGTGTGGATACCAGAGTAGCGAATGCCGAATCAACAATCACCCAGCAAGCTCATCAAATCTCGCAAAAGGTAAGTACTACGGATTATAACGGTAACACAATATCTTCGCTGATTAATCAGACTGAATCTGAAGTACTGATTAGGGCAAGTAAAATTAAATTTGTTGGCGAGATTTATGCTCTTTCAGACATCAGTGGTAACTTAGGTACCATCCATTCAGGGAATATTAATATTCAACAAGATATCCGAGTAGGAAACAACATCTACATGCAAGAGGGAGATGTGTACAGTTCCAAATCTATTCGGTTTACTAACGACTCCTATTTAACAAATAGACAAGGTCATATGATTTTACAAAGTAATAACACTGTAGCAGTAAACAGTTTATCTGAAGTGCAGCTTTATGCACCTACAATCAGTGCTAATGCCTATCAGTTATACGGATTAGCTGGTTCAGCCACTCCTAACTTGTAGAGCAACTGAACGAATTTGTATCTAGTGTTTCTGAAAATCTAAATGACAACTATTTTTCTTCTTCAGATGAGAGAAAACAGGACCTTCGAATTTTAATTGACAAAGGTTTTATCGAAAATTTAGGAGACATTGCTTTTTCGCAATTTCCAAAAATCAATAAATTTGATTGGGCAAGAGAGAACAAATATTTAATATGTTGTTATCTAGAGGAATATAATTTTAATGAAAATGTTGTAAGAGCTTTGTACACTGCATTTTCGGGTGCATACCATCCTACCCAGTTAGGGAAAGCATTGCTCAGTTTATTTGATAAACAACCGAAGCTATATTCTGAATATTTGAAGACGGCAGAATTACATGACGTAGATATCCCGCAATACTTTAAACAGAATGATTGTTAATTAATGAAAAAGCATGCCATCAGGGCTAAGTTCGGTCCGACTTCGCTTTTAAGAGCTATTTTTACTGATGCTGGAACAGCCTTAAAAGTCATTAAAATTGTTGATGGTCATTTAGCTTAGCTAATAGTTAATAAGTTTGCTTTTACACTAGACAAATAGGTTTTTTTAACATATAGTTGATGTAATAGAATCGTTTGCAAGGGAACAATGAATTCACATATTACAAAGAGTAATCGTGTTTTGTTAGATACTTTTTGTAATATGTGAATTTTTTTCTTTTGAAGTAGTATGATTTTATTTAATACAATTAATGGAGGTCATTTAAATGGCACAAGGAACAGTGAAATGGTTTAACGCAGACAAAGGTTTTGGTTTCATCGAAATGGAAGGCGGTAAAGATGTATTTGCTCACTTCTCAGCTATCCAAGGTGATGGATTCAAATCACTTGAAGAAGGTCAAAAAGTTGAATTCTCAGTAGAAGAAGGCCAACGTGGACCACAAGCTGCAAACATCGTAAAACTTTAATTTTTAATGAAGAAAACCACTCTTTAGTTGAGTGGTTTTACTTTATATTCCTAATAGTTGTTTTTTCTTATCATCAAATTCTTCTTGAGTTAAAATACCAGCGTCCATTAGCTCTTTTAACTTAATTAGATCATCAGTTGGGATTGTTGTTGTTGTTGTGGAGAATGTGACAGCTTCTTCTGTAGTTTCCTCTTCTTCAGCAACAATTAAAAGTGAAAGCTTCTCGAGATCCTTCTTGTCACATTTAATAACTAAAGGTACCTTATCTCCGTTCACTCTTTTAAGGAAAAGAGTTGCTACAGATTTATCCTTCCCAATATTAGCACCCATTGCCCTAGCAATTGCTCCTACATTACCTAATGTACTTCCAATTAATGACCATCCAGCAATGTTAAGCGCGCTCTTCTGGATGTTTTCAACACGTTCCCATTTGATTAATTTAAATGTTTCGGGTGCTTTATAATTTACTGAAATTTCGATAGTACCGGGTTTTGTTTGTGTCAGTTTAAAAACACTACCTTGATCTATTAATTGTTCTTTGCCATTAAGAATTTCAATGTTCATTTTAACAGGCTTCATGACACGAACAACTTTTCTTTCCTCAGTTTCAACTTGTGGGGCAGGTAGTATATTTAATTTTTCCTGTAAGTTTTGTAAAAATAATTTACGAAAATAATTTGCTATTATTACTAGTTAGGATATTTATCTGAATTTCTTCAGAACCGTGTTGAAACTTTATTTCAGTAGAATTAATTTTATTATTAACAATGGGTTTTAGCATATCTGAATAGCTATAGGTAACAACTTTTTTCTGTTTATCTGTAGTCAGGAATCTACTTGAAGTCAGTACCCCAAGATATTGTTTGAGTCCACCAAGACCTCTTACGAGAATAGCTGCATTTTCAATGATTTCATCTTGTTCAACAATCTCGCCAATCATTTTAATTTCCTTTTGAAATTGTTTAGAACCATCCAACCTTCAGGTTTTTAGTATTCTTTTATTTGCTCAGTCGCATACATTGAATAGTCACCTTTCCTGTCTGTATTTTCATGCTTAAACTATACCACTTTTAGGGTAAACAAACTTTTGAAATTAGGGGCAACAAAGTCCAAAAAGGCAACAAATGTTAGTGCTTTAAAGTGCTAAAGTAGGTAAACAAAGACAACAAGGGTAAACAGACTTTGTTGCCGTTTCTGTGTGCACTAAACCCTTGAGGTCAAAGTATTCACTTATATAAGTAAACAAAGTAAACAAATAATATCTATTGAGTGTATTTATATAATATAGGTGTATATACCATATATAATATATGCCTAATACGCCTAATACGTATATACTATATACATGAGTACAAATTTGTTGCCCATAGCTGTAAATCCAGCTATCTTCATCATTGGAGACTTAACTATATTTTAATAGTGATTCACCTAAGTTAAATAAAATGCGCTTCGGATCGCACGATAATATCGGTTCTGGCCCTATTTATCTACCACCGGATGAAATGCATACAGGTTCATCGTGGCTATCATTCTCTGCACCGGAAAAATGGTCGGAGGCAGAGCTTACGGACGCCATGACTGGAACTGCCTATGCGATGAATGCGTTCATACCTTTGTTTATACAATGTGATAGTAGTGATGTAGCAGTGGTACCACAGGTAAAGGCAACTCATAATGAGCAACCTACGTTCTTTGTTTATGATAAGTATCCAGGTGGTATTGGTTTAAGCGAAAAAG
This sequence comes from Lysinibacillus sp. fls2-241-R2A-57, assembly GCF_030209535.1. NCBI lineage: Bacteria > Bacillati > Bacillota > Bacilli > Caryophanales > Bacillaceae > Lysinibacillus > Lysinibacillus sp. fls2-241-R2A-57. The sequence goes on along the minus strand of NZ_JARVRU010000047.1, from coordinate 26,711 downwards.
TTTATGAATTATGGGAAGAGCTATTAGCGAGGACAGAACAGCATGTAGCAGGCTGTGCTTGCGAATCAGGCTGTCCATCATGTATAGGAGCTCAAGATAGTTTACAGCAGGCGAAGAAAAGGGTACTACAAGTATTAGCAACTTTACAGGCAGAAAATGAGTGAAGGTAAATGTCTTACGAAAATAAAATACTACAAATGAAAAAAATGCTCGGTAAAAAAACGACAACCACTATAAAAAAAGAAAGTAAACCTACTTATCAAAGACCTGCTGCTCCAAGCTATACTGAGCAGTGGAAAAAGGCGGGACTGACAGTTGTAGAAAATGAATTTGGTATAGTTTTTAAACGACAGGTGCGTTTTCCGTTTAATTATCAGCATGGTCATTATAAGCTGCAGTCATTTTTTGATGCATTAGTAAAATGGCGAGAGGCTCAGTTTGAACATCCATATGCACTAGAGATGAATGAAAAGGTATTGTTTTTTGATACGGAAACTACTGGTTTAAAAGGTGTAGGTACACAAATTTTTCTTCTCGGTTTTTTAGAAGTGTCTGAGGAAGAAGAAAGCTTTATTTTAACGCAGTATATTCTTGCTGACCCTGATCATGAGGCAGCGTTACTTTTTGAATCAAAGCTTTGGCAAAAAACAGCGACGGTTATTACCTACAATGGAAAAAGCTTTGATTGGCCGCAACTTGAAACACGTTGGACGCTCCACCAAAAAGAATTGCCTAAATTACGTACACAGCGGCAAATCGATTTGTTGCATAGTTCCAAGCGTTTATGGAAAAATGATATGGAACGAATGAAATTAAAATCTGTGGAAGAAGAGAAGCTTGGCTTTTCCCGCATTGGAGATATTCCTGGCTATCTAGCACCTATTATTTATTTAGATGCCATCAAAAGTGGTGTTCCAGATGCACTTATGAAAGTTCTTCTTCATAATGAATGGGATTTACTTTCATTAATAACGCTTTATATCCATTCGACGAACTTGCTGTTTGAAGAGACAAGTGAAGAATCTGCAAAAACGTTCACGAATATCGGAAAATGGTATGCTGATTTAAAGGAAAGTTCACAGAGCGTAAAGGTTTTAGAAAAGGTTACGACCCAATTTAATGAACTTGAAGCAGGTAATGCTCAGTATTATTTAGCAATACAACATAAAAAAAATAAAAAGTTTAGTGAAGCAATCGATGCTTTTGTTGCTTCTCTACATTTTGTTGAGCCACGAAAAAGATTACATGTATTAGAACAGCTAGCCATGATATATGAGCATCAAATAAAAGATTATGAACAGGCCCTTTTTTATACGCAAGAAGGCATACAATTAATAAAAAAGAATGAGCAATGGAGAGTGGAACAAAAGCAGAAATGGGAAATTTCTTGGGAAAAGAGGTTGCACAGATTAGGAAATAAGAAATAATTTCCCGGGTAAGTGCAAGAAACGACAAGTTTAGCCTTACATTTGATAGTTTCAGACGATATAATGTGATGAAGTGTGCTATAATAAAATCGTGTATGTAGTGTGAGGAAGGGCGATGTAAATGGACATAAAATTAACGTCAAAAATGATCCTTGAAAAGGAATTTAAGAAAAACTTTAAAGGCTACAATGTAGAAGAAGTCGATTCATTTCTTGATGAAATTATTCAAGACTATGAAACGTTTGAAAAAGCAGTGGCCCAACTACGTGAAGAAAATAAACAGCTAAAAGAAGAAGTTGATAATACACCGAAGAGACAACCTGTCGCAGCTGCAACATCTGGTACGACAAACTTTGATATTTTAAAACGTCTTTCAAATTTAGAAAAACACGTATTTGGTAGTAAGTTATACGAATAATTTTTATCAAATATATTGTATTTATCATAAAACTCTAGTATAATCTTTTGTGTCATCATAAAATTCTGGTAATCGCTGCGGCGCTAGACGTCGTAGAGGAAAGTCCATGCTCACACGGTTCTGAGATGACCGTAGTGTTCGTGCTTACTGAAAAAATAAGGTAAGGCAGCTGTAAAGGCTGACGGCGGAAGGAAAACCTAAGTCTTATTGATATGGTTGAAACTTCCTGAAAGTGCCACAGTGACGTAGCTTGCTTGGAAACATGCAAGGTGGAACGAGGTAAACCCCACGAGTGAGAAACCCAAATTATGGTAGGGGCACTCTCTTGAAGGAATTGAACGGATAGAGGGACAGAGTTCGCTCTGTAGATAGATGATTACTACCCGGTCGTACGAGGCGTTAGCTGTTTGAGTACTCGGGAACAAAACATGGCTTATGGAATTTTTTGATGCTTATCTACGAAATAACAAGCGCTCTCCAATTTGGTGGAGAGCTTTTCTTTTGAATTCAATAAGAAAAAGTGTTACTTATTGATCATGTCTAGACATGCGCGATATACGTTTGAGAATAAGGCAGTATACTGTTGGTCATGCCTCTGTCACTACGATTTTAAACATAAACATCTAAAAAACAGATATCGCAACGATGTACATATTTGTCTACATATGAGTAGACTTGCGCAAATGCGCTTTTCTAAAAAATGAGGGTAGTAATGAGAGATAGGATGGAGCGGAAACATGAACGGATTGAACGATTGGAATGGTCTCGATAAGTTAGATTCTATTTCCAAGTATCCTATTGCCTTAATGACGAAAATTTTCGAAAATGTATCTGAAGGCATCATGATTACAGATAAAAATAAAAAAATAGAAATGGTCAATCCTGCATTTGAATTCGTAACTGGTTTTAAGCGTGATGAAGTGATGGGCAAATCGCCAGCGGTTCTACAGTCAGGTGTACATGAATTGCAATTTTATTTAGATATGTGGCAAAAGATACGACAAGAAGGCATTTGGCAAGGGGAAATATGGAATCGTCGTAAAACCGGAGACGTATATCCTGAATGGTTAACCATTGTCGGTGTAGCTAATGATGAGGGAGAGATTACAAATTACTGTGGTATTTTCACAGATTTGTCTGAAAGAAAAATAGTAGAAAATGAACTAGAAAAGAGTTTATTAACTGACTCATTAACGGATGTATCAAATCGATTTGCATATATTGAAAGAATGGATAATCTGTTAGAATCGACTTCTACTATTTCTCATTCAGTACAGCATGCAGTCTATTTTTTAGATTTAGATAGATTTAAGCAAATTAATGATACTTTAGGACATACAATCGGAGATACCATTCTAGTAGAAGTGGCAAAGCGCCTAAAAGCATTGTTAAAAAATAAAGATATCATTGCAAGGATTGGCGGCGATGAGTTTATTATTACGTTAACAAACGTGAAAAGTGCCAAAGAAGCCGCAAACTTTGCTGAACAAATTATTGGGACTATTGAACAGCCTATGGATATTAATGGTCAGGACATTTTTATTTCTACTAGTGTCGGTGTCAGCATGTATCCAGCAGATGGCGAATCAACGGAGCAATTGATTCATAGTGCTGACAAGGCAATGACCTATTCCAAAAAGAACGACCTTAATGGCTATGCGTTTTATTTTGATGAATTGAAGACGGACTCTCAGCGTGTTTTATTATTAGATACAGAACTACGGAGAGCAATAGAAAATCGTGAATTTGAGCTTCATTTCCAACCTAAAATCTCTGTGGAAAATGAAGAGATTCAAGGCGTAGAGGCACTTGTTCGTTGGAATAGTGAAAGTCTAGGATTTGTTTCTCCAGCAGAATTTATTCCTTATGCTGAGGAAACAGGATTAATCATTCCTTTAAGCGAAGTGATTTTGGAAAAAGCTTGTGAGGCAGTTATTGAGATGCGTCAATGTGGTTACATGACTCCAGTTGCCATCAATATTTCAAGCATTCATTTTAAGCAACAAAACTTTTTAAGCACTGTTCAAGCGATATTAGAGAGTTATAACACGCCTGCTAACAATTTTGAAATTGAAGTGACAGAACGTACTGTGATGAACAGTGCAAATGAAACGGTTAGCAAACTTATGCAACTTAAGAAAATGGGCTTTAAAATTTCTATTGACGATTTTGGGACAGGCTATTCGTCTCTTAGTTATTTAGTTCGCTTCCCCCTTGATTATTTAAAAATCGATCGAAGCTTTATTCAGCATATTGGCTCACTCGACGAAAAACAGGCAGTAGTGGATGCGATAATTCAAATGTCGCATCGCCTAAAAATGAAAGTTGTTGCTGAAGGTGTAGAACAAGCACAACAAGTGGATATACTACGTAAAATGAACTGTGATATAATTCAAGGCTATTATTACAGCAAACCGTTGCCACTTCACGAACTTATTGAGTTTATGGAGTATTGGGAAATTGAGCATCAAGGAAGGAAATAATATATGGCAAACTATAAATTAGTAGCAACTGCTGCAATGGGATTAGAGTCAATTGTGGCACAAGAGGTAAAGGCACTCGGCTATGAAACAACAGTCGATAACGGCAAAGTATATTTTGAAGGTGACGAAACGGCCATTGCACGAACAAACCTATGGCTACGTGTAGCAGACCGAGTGAAAATTGTTGTAGGACAGTTCCCGGCTAAATCTTTTGAACAGTTGTTTGAAAGTGTAAAAGCTCTACCTTGGGAAAAATACTTACCAGTTGATGCAGCTTTCCCGGTATCAGGGAAGTCTGTTAAATCCAAGCTGTTTAGTGTGCCAGATTGTCAGGCAATTACTAAAAAAGCAATTGTAGAGCGCATGAAACAGCATTATAAGCGTTTAGGATTTTTAGATGAATCCGGTGCAACCTATAAAATTGAAGTTTCAATTTTAAAAGATGTGGCTACACTTACTATTGATACATCAGGTGCGGGCTTGCATAAGCGTGGTTATCGCCAAGCACAGGGCGAAGCACCTTTAAAAGAAACATTAGCAGCGGCACTCGTACAAATTTCAAAGTGGAATCCGAATCGACCGTTCGTTGATCCATTTTGTGGTTCTGGCACAATTGCATTAGAAGCAGCGATGCTTGGACAAAATATTGCACCGGGCTATAATCGTGAATTTATTTCAGAGAATTGGCCATGGATGAAGGCAAAAATTTGGGATGCCGTGCGAGATGAAGCGGATAGTTTAGCGAACTATGATCAACCATTGGAAATTTTTGGTTCTGATATCGATCATCGCATGGTGAGTATTGCACAAGAAAATGCAATAGAAGCGGGCTTTGGTGATATGATTACGTTCAAGCAAATGCAAGCACGTGATTTTACAACACAGCTAACAGATGGTGTTATGATTGGTAATCCACCATACGGGGAGCGTATTGGTGACATTGAGGTCGTGGAGCAGGTAATCCGTGATTTAGGGAAAGTCATGAAAAACTATCCGACTTGGTCTGTGTATATGCTATCCTCAATGAAAAACTTTGAAGAACTGTACGGTCGACAATCGACGAAGAAGCGTAAATTATTTAATGGCTTTATTGAAACGAATTATTATCAATTCTGGGGACAAAAGTCTAAAAGAGATTAACGAAGGATAACGGAAGATAAGATTTTTTCTTATCTTCCGTTTCGTCGCGTATAATAGGAGCAGATAGTTAGAGGGGGAACGTCAATTGCGTAAATCTTTACCATTTGTATTAACGAAGGACCGTTCATTTTTTGAGTCATTAGGTGACTGGATGGGGGACGTCCTTTACGATGAATTACCTGAAAAGGGCTTTGAATGTCGTGATGAGCAAATTTTTATGGCCTATCAAATCGAGCAGGCCCTAAAAGAGAAAAATGTGCTTTTTGCAGAGGCGGGGGTAGGGACTGGGAAAACAATTGCCTATTTACTACCAGCTGTATCCTATGCACGTTATACTGGTAAACCAGCCCTTATTGCATGTGCAGATGAAACTTTAATCGATCAGCTAGTAAAAGAGGGCGGAGATATTTATAAATTACAGAAAACATTAGGTCTAGAAATTGATGTCCGCTTAGCAAAATCAAGAGACCAATATTTATGTTTAAAGCGCTTTGAGGAAGCTGAAAAAGTTGAAACAGATGAATGGATCGATGATATTGCGTTTTCTATACCTGATGGAGTATATGCACAGGGCTCGATGATTGCTATACAACCGTATGGAGAACGTAGTGATTATCCAACTGTCAGTGATGAAGATTGGCAAAAAGTAAACTACAACTCCATTATGCAGTGTTCAGTATGTGATCTGCGTAATCGATGTGGGCAAACGTTACATCGTGCACATTATCGTAAATCAACTGACTTAATCATTTGTTCACAAGATTTTTTGATGGAGCATTTAGCTACAAAAGAGTCTCGTGAACGTGAAGGGCAATTAGCTTTATTGCCTGAGGTATCAATGATTGTGTTAGATGAAGGTCATTTATTAGAATATGCTGCGCAAAAAGCAATGACGTATAAAGTACAGGCGACAACAATTGTTCAATTGTTAGAGCGTTTAATGGTAGATGGTGTGAGAGAACGTACATTATATGCAATGGAAAAATTACAAGATGACCATGAGCTATTCTTTGACCAGCTGCGAGATGATCTAGTAGCTTCTGAAGAAGAACGTAAACGTATTAATAAATCGCCAAATCTCTTGAAATACGGTAAACAACTGATTGATGATGTGGAAACATTACTTGAGGAATTAGTTTTTGAATCTGAAATGTATATGATTCCAGAGTATGAATTGAATATGGCAGAGGAATATTTGGAACAATACGAAGCATCTTTACGTATTTTCATAGCGCAAGGAGATGCAGTCGATTGGTTAGAGGAAACTGATGGTGAAGAAACGCTCGTCATTATGCCGCGTCTTATTACAGAAGTTTTAGCAGAAAAATTATTCTCTAAAAAACTTCCGATAGTATTTTCTTCAGCAACTTTATCAGTCAATAAAGATTTTTCATACATTGCCTATAGTTTAGGAATTCGTAATTATCAATCGTTTTCTGTGCCTTCTCCATTTGACTATGAAGAAGTTATGCGAATTTATTTACATGAGCTTTCTCAAAAAGGCAAAACGGCGCGTGTTCAACAGCTATTACGTGATGGTGAAAAAACGTTAATTTTATTTAAATCAAAACAAGCAATGTTAGATTTTAAAGCGGAGTTACCTCTTATGGAACGGATGTATGTAGCATTTGAGGGAGACCGTGAACTATCGGGAATCGTACGTGATTTCCAAGAAGGCGCTATCAAAACATTATGCTCCTATCATTTATGGGAAGGTCTAGATTTGCCAGAGGAGGCATTAACGCGGGTTATTATTTATGATTTGCCTTTCCCTCCGCACGATCCATTATTTGATGCGAAACGTACATTTGCTGAAAATCCATATGAAGAAGTTGAATTGCCATTCATGCAGCTTCGTTTACAGCAAGGAATGGGGCGTTTAATTCGTACTTCTAACGACCATGGAGATATTCATATTTTATTGAATGAAGAAGAAGCAAAGCGACAAGAAACATTTGAAAATATATTAGCTGTAACACCAGAAATAAAATAGAAAGAAGCGAGGTTGCACCCATTGCAACCTCGTTTTTTTATATATTAAAATAATAATTTTGTTGTAAAATGTAGAATGGTCTGAAAAAAGTGTTGTATATTTCTCTTTTAAGCTATATAGTTCTCTGTAATGCAACGGAAATTATTAAAATAAATTATTTTTTATATTGAAAATGATTTTACAAAAGGTTTATAATGATGACAAGAAATTTTAAGAATAATTCAATTCTGATTATTCGGTGATAGGGGGTTTGAACCTGTCGAACATTCAATCATTGTGTAGAAAATATACGAACTTATCTACAACAGATATAGAAAAGTTAATAGAAATAGAATCTACACTAACATATTATGCTGAGTTGACAGATTGTTATATGTTCATAGATTGTATGATGGAAAACTTACCGCATGCAATTGTTGTGGCAGAGGCATTCCCAAAAGAAGAAAGAGGGTTATATGAAAAATCCGTAATTGGCAAATTTGTATTTGAAAGCTTTGAACCAGCAGTATTTGCTGCTTTTAAACATAAAGAAAAATCGTCAATTACTAGAGCGATTACACAGGAAGGTTTAACAGTTGAACAAAACGTTGTCCCTCTATTTAATGACCAACAACAGGTTATTGCAGTGTTAATCCAGGAAAAAAAGGTAGAGATGCAAACAACACCTAAAGATGATTTTCGGAATATGCCATTTGCGTTAATTGAGCATATCGTAGAGCCCAATTCTCAACCGATTCCAGTTGTTTCTGACTTGTTAGTAGAATCAATAATTCTCACAAATCATGAAAATAAAGTCATCTATAGCAATCCTGCAGGTTACCGATTTATATCGGAGCTATCAGGGCTAGAACGTTTTGACAACGTTGCATTGAATAAGATTTTACCTTTTTTACAGGAGGTCTATGATAAAGGCGATGATGTCTTTTTCATAGAAATTACAATAGATCGTAAATCCTTTATTGTGAAAAAGATTCCTATTCGTGATCAAAGCGATAAAGTGACACTTCTCATTATTCATGATCTTACAGAGCTTAAGCTAAAAGAAAATGAACTAATGATGAAAACATTTGCCATTCGAGAAATTCACCACCGTGTGAAGAATAATTTACAGACAGTTACAAGCTTATTACGTTTGCAAATGCGAAATGATTTGTCAGCTTCGAATGCAAGTGCTTTTCAAGAAGCATTAAATCGAATATATAGTATTTCATCTGTCTATGAACTTATTTTAGAAAATGAGGATAACGCTGAAGAGAAAGTAGACGTTATCGCGTTGTCTAAAAAGATTGGACATAAGATGGTTGGGACATCCAACACAACATCTATTCAATTAATCTTTCATCACGATAATGTACAGCTGTTTTGTCATGCTAAAAAAGCTGTTTCGCTCGCGTTAATCATTTGTGAGCTACTGCAAAATGCACTGAAATATGCTTTTACTGATCGTGAGGAGGGAATAATCGATATACAATTTCAGCAGGATGCTTCCACTATTTCACTTCATATTTCTGACAACGGCGTTGGAATGCAAGAGGTGAAGGCATCATTTGGAATGGAGATTATTACAAGGCTTGTTGAATATGATTTAGCTGGCACATTTACAATTATCCCTAGTGAACAAGGTACACATACTCAAATTCAGTTTCCTGTAAGTGAGGAGGTATTTATCCTAAATGTCTAGGAAAGTTATGATTGTCGAGGATGAGTCACTAATTGCGATGGATTTGAAGTTAATGCTAGAAGATAATGGCTACGAAGTGGTAGCACAAGCGAATAATGGAGAATCAGCAATTGAATTGGCTTTTACACATAAGCCAGAGTTAATCTTAATGGACATTAAAATGCCGAAGCTAGATGGTTTAAAGGCGAGCAAAATTATCGAACAACAGGTCGGTATACCAGTGCTATTTATATCAGCTTATAGTGAAAAAGAATTGTTACTATACATGAAGCAGGACAATATTTTAGGCTATGTTATGAAACCGTTTTCTGAGAAAAATGTCCTTCCAGCGTTGGAAGTGGCTTTTCATCAAATTGATAAGTTCAACCGTCTTAACGGGGATTTGCTGCATAAACAAACAGAATTAGAAAAGCGAAAAATAATCGAACGAGCAAAAGGTTTGCTGATGCAGTCAGAAAATCTTAGTGAGGACGAAGCTTATAAAAAAATTCGCAGTGAAAGTATGCAGACGCAACAGGAAATGGTGCTTATTGCAAGGCGCATTATCAATACTTTACAAGTAAATAGTTGAAGCAAAGACGCTTTAAAGAGGTTTCCTCTTTAATGCGTCTTTTTTCATATAGATAAAAAAGATAGATAAAAATAAAGGGGTGGTGAGAAGGATGGCAATGATAGGAACGGTTATCGTTTATATTATTATGATTTGTGCAGTTTTAGGGGCATTCGGAGCAATTCGGGATGCTGAATATGGTATCGGTAAAGAGTTTATGAATGGTATTCATACGGTTGGACACATTTTTGTACCTGCTGCAGGGATCATGGCAGCTATACCTTACTTAACGTGGTTTATAAGTCATTTTATTAGTCCAATTTTTGAGTTGATTGGTGCTGATCCTGCAATTGCAGCAACGACAATTTTAGCTTCAGACATGGGAGGATATCAATTAGCAAATGCGTTAAAAGAGTCCTATGAAGGATGGGTCATGGCTCTAGTTGTCGGATTTATGTCTGGTGCAACAATCGTCTTCTCTATTCCAATGGGTCTTGCCATGTTAGATAAGCGTGATCATAAATATATGGCTTTAGGTATTATGGCGGGTGTTTTAACAATTCCGATTGGAGCATTTATTTCTTCCATCATGATTGTGACGTTTGATACAAATGTTCGTGAAGTGATTAGTACAACAGCAGAACCAACATATGTTTTTGCCATTTCAGTTTTACAAATATTAATTAATTTATTGCCTTTATTTATATTCGTAGTGTTAATTGCGTTAGGTCTAAAGCTAATTCCAAATGGCATGATCAAAGGCTTCATGATTTTTGGACGTGTGATGGATGCTGCTATCAAGCTTGTGCTAGTGTTCTCGATTGTAGAAATTTTTACAGGTATTTTTACAAAGGTCTTTGGTGCATGGGGCTTTGATCCAATCATGGCAGATAAAGCCGATCAATTCCGTGCATTAGAAACGGCTGGATATATCGGTATTATGCTAGCGGGTGCATTCCCAATGGTGTATTTAATAAGAAAATATGCATCGAAACCTCTAGAAGCAGTAGGTAAAAAATTAGGCTTATCGTCAGTGGGAAGTGCAGGTCTTTTAGCGACAATTGCTAATATTTTGGCCATGTTTACACTCGTTCGACATATGCCACCAAAAGATAAGGTGATTAACATTGCCTTTGGTGTTTGTTCAGCATTCCTTCTAGGAGATCATTTATCGTTTACGGCAAACTTCCAGCCGACAATTATTTTACCTGTTATTACTGGTAAGTTTTTAGCTGGTGTTATCGCTATTATTTTAGCCTATAAGTTATCTGTTCCAACAGCTTTAAAGCTAGAACAAGAGGATCGCAAGGCAGGCATTATTAAAGAAGGTGAATATCTAACGGATCAAAAGTCTTAAAAAACACGAAAGAGGTGATGACGTGTGAGTGAAGAGAAGAAACGGTTTATTCAGGAGTTTGTGCCAGGTAAGCAGCTAACATTGAGCCATCTAATAGCCAATCCTGACCCTGATATGTTTCAAAAGCTAGGCATTCAAGAAGCGGGTGCACTTGGCATCATGACATGTACACCGAGTGAAACAGTAATTATCGCAGGAGATTTAGCAACAAAGGCAGCCAATGTAAGACTAGGATTTTTAGATCGCTTTACTGGCAGTCTCGTTATTGTTGGCAGTGTGTCAGAGGTTGAAATGGCGATGTTAGAAATTAATCGTTTTTTATCAGAGATGCTAGGCTATACGCCATCAAAAATAACTAAGTCATAGGATGTGCCGTATGAAAAATCGAGTAATGATAATAGGCGGTGTGCAAGCAGGGAAGTCGACACTGATGAATGCGTTATTGGGGAAAGATGGACAAGCCAATAAAACACAGGCACTCGTTTATGATGACTGGATTGTTGATACACCTGGAGAATATATAGAAAATCCGATGTATTACAGAAACATTATGGCAACATCGCTTGAAGTGACACATGTGATTTATTTGCAGGATGCCACGTCACCAAAGAGTGTTTTTCCTCCGCAATTTAGCTTAGGAATTCCGAAAATTCAAATTGGTGTCATTACAAAAATTGATGCACCCCTTGCAGATGTAGAAAGAGCAACAGCATTATTACAAAATGTCATGACACATGGTCCTATTGTGAAAACCTCTTCGTGGCAAAAGCTTGGTATTGAGTTTATTGCGCCACTTATTCAGCTCAATTCTGACGAAGAAATTCGCCAATTTGTGAAGGATCGTGATAGTCCTTATCTCATGTATTGCCCATAGTGGCGAGAGGGAGGAGTAAGTTGAAGACAGAAAAAATTTATAGTGCAGGCATTGATATTGGTACAAGTACAACAAAAATGGTTGTGAGTAGTTTTCTGTTAAAAAATGTTGCAGGTGTAACACATGTGCCACGGATAGAAATTATTGAAAAAACGGTTTTACATCAAAGTCCTATTATTAAAACACCGTTTATCAATAAAGAAATGATCGATATGGAAAAGATAGAACAATTTATTTTTCAGCAATATCAACTGGCCCAAATTTCACCATCAGAAATTTCAACAGGTGCCATTATCATTACAGGCGAATCTGCAACAAAGGAAAATGCCAGTGAGGTTGTCCATGCGATTGCAGATACAGCCGGGCACTTTTTAGTGGCTACTGCTGGCCCCGATTTAGAAGGTATCATAGCCGCGAAAGGCGCAGGTACTTTACAGCAGTCTAAAAATACTGCCAAAGTAATTGCAAATATCGATATCGGCGGTGGAACAGCAAATATTGCGGTCATGCAGTTCGGAGAGGTAATTGGTACGTGTACATTGCATGTTGGTGGAAGACTTATAGAATTTCACAATGGCATTGTCCAATCGATATCACCACCGATTATGAAGCTTATGGAGAAATGGCCAAATCCATTAAAAATTGGTGATTCGGCAGAGGATGTACGTGTCACACAACTGATTCAAGAAATGTTGAATATAGTAGCGATGACGCTAAATGGACAATTAATAGATGAACAACATCCATTATTGCTAGGCCATTTGCCGACATGGGATAAACCAGTTGATGCAGTCGTATTTTCAGGCGGAGTAGCTGCCTGTATTTATGAAAATGAATGTACAAAACGACAATATGATGATATCGGCGAAAAATTAGCGAAAAGTCTTTTACAGCACGAGCAACTGCAATCCTTTTTATGGCTTGAGCCAAAGGAAACAGCGCGGGCAACGGTGACAGGTGCTGGTACACAAACAACTGAAATTAGTGGTGCAACGATCCAGGTAGATGCAGAAGTATTGCCTTTAAAAAATGTGCCTGTTTTCGATTGTCATATGGATACGAACAGCAAAGAATTCGACTATGCGGTAAAAACAGCTGTTGAACGAGCCGATGCGCTATTTTCTATCCAGGAGAATCGCTCTCCGTTTGCACTCTATTTTAGTCAGTTACCATATTTAAGCTTTCAGGATGTCCGTGCATTATGTGAGGCTATTTTGAAGCACTTAGCGACGAGAAGCTCCAAGGAAATACCAATTATCATAGTCATTCAATCAGATTATGCAAAAATTATTGGGCAAACCATACAAGCGATCAATCAAACAGTTCCCATCATTTGCATCGATCAAATCAAAGTAGAAACGGGTGATTACATTGACATTGGGGAAGTACTACCATCTGGTGTTGTCCCGGTCGTCGTAAAAACACTTGCTTTCCACTCAAAGTAAGGAGGATGAATGTGAATCTATCGGTGATATTTGGTGGAGAAAAATATAATTTTAATTCATTAAAGGATGTAATGGCCAAGGCCAATGAAGAAAAATCAGGAGATCAGCTAGCTGGAATTGCGGCAGAATCTGTACAGCAGCGAATTGCGGCAAAGGCCGTTTTAAGTGAGCTATTAGTGAAGGATATCAGAGAAAATCCATTAGTTCCTCAAGAAAATGATGAGGTATCACGCATTATTGAAGGGGACATCAATGAGCAAATTTACGGGGAAATTAAAAACTGGAGTATCGAGCAGCTCAGGGAATATATTTTATCCAATGAAACAGGCGATCGGGAATTAAAACGATTAAGCAAGGGCATGAATTCAGAAATTATTGCGGCAGTTACAAAGCTGATGTCCAACTTAGATCTTGTTCATGCAGCTAATAAAGTAGAAATACTGTCGACTTGTAATATTACGATCGGACAAAAGGGCACACTTTCTTCGAGATTGCAGCCGAATCATCCGACAGACAATATTGACGGGATTATTGCCTCATTAAAAGAAGGGTTGTCTTACGGAATTGGTGATGCGGTCATTGGAATTAACCCAGTTGATGACTCAGTTGAAAGTGTGAAAAAAGTATTGCAAGCCACAAAGGAGTTTATCAATGATTGGTCGATTCCTACGCAAAATTGTGTATTGGCACATATTACGACACAGATGAAGGCAATTAAACAAGGCGCACCTGCAGATATGATTTTCCAAAGTATTGCGGGGACTGAAATTGCAAACCGTTCATTCGGTATTTCTGCAGACTTAATCAGAGAAGCAGAGGAACTTGTAAAAAAACAAGGAACTGGTACTGGTCCGAATTTATTCTACTTTGAAACAGGACAGGGTTCCGAGTTATCTGCTGAGGCACATATGGGCATAGACCAAGTAACGCTCGAATCACGCAATTACGGATTTGCTAGACATTTTAATCCGTATATTGTAAACACGGTTGTTGGCTTTATTGGACCTGAGTATTTATACAATAACAAGCAGGTTATACGTGCGGGCCTAGAAGATCACTTTATGGGCAAAATGCACGGCATCCCAATGGGCGTTGATATTTGTTACACAAACCATATTAAAGCAGACCAAAATGATGTTGAAGATTTAAGTGTTTTACTAACAGCAGCTGGCGTTAATTTTATTATTGCTGCACCTATGGGCGACGATGTCATGCTGAACTATCAGTCAATGAGCTTCCATGATGTCGCTACATTACTTCAAACGTTTGGTAAAAAACCAGCACCTGCATATCTAGCATGGTTAGAGAAAATGGGCATTTATGAAAATGGTCGTCTATCAGCAAGAGCTGGCGATTTATCGATATTTGAAAGGTAGGTGAGTCTATTGAATGAACAATTAGTATCGATGATTACACAGCTCGTAATGGAAAAGATGGGTAATGATACGTCCGTTAAATCTTCACCAGAACCAGCTGTGGCAACAGAAGAACAAAAGGAAACACTTATTAAATTCTATGATACGGCAGCTAATCATGCTGATGAAGTAGCAAGTCCAAGCACATCAGAACAATCAAATGAACCGTTAATTAAGCTTTATCAGAATGAATCAGGTAATCACGAACAATCATATTACAGTGCAAGTTATGATGAATCGTCGCACACGGTGGCGCCTATCCGAGCCTTTAAATTTGAAGAGGATGAAGTGTCTGAAAGTGTACAAGCGGCAAAAAAACATACACCAGCAAGAATAGGTGTTGGGAGAGCTGGGACCAGACCAAAAACAAAAACTTGGCTAAAATTCCGCCTCGATCATGCGGCAGCAGTGGATGCAGTATATGGAGAAGTGACAGAGGAGCTACTACAAAAGCTTGATGTCTTTCAAGTTACAACTAAAGTGACAGATAAGGAAGAATACATTACAAGACCGGATTTAGGTCGTCGTTTATCAGATGAAGCTAAGACATTGATTCAATCGAAATGCCAAAAAAATCCAAATGTACAAATTATTATTTCTAATGGATTAAGCGCTAGTGCGATTGAAGAAAATGTGCAAGATGTTTATTTAGCGTTACAGCAAAGTCTTCGTAATTTAAATATTGAAATAGGAACTACCTTCTATATTGATAAAGGGCGTGTAGCGCTAATGGATGAAATTGGCGAGCTTTTACAAGCAGAAGTAATCGTTTATTTAATCGGTGAGCGTCCTGGGCTTGTATCAGCGGAGTCAATGAGTGCCTATATATGCTACCAACCTAGAATTGGCACAGTAGAAGCTGATCGAATGGTCGTTTCGAACATCCATAAAGGTGGCATCCCGCCATTAGAGGCAGGTGCTTATTTAGGAACGGTCGTTCAAAAAATATTGCATTACAAGGCAAGTGGAGTAGGTCTTGTGGCAAAAGAAGGTTAGGAGGGCAAACGATGAATCCTCAAAAAATTATGGCAGAAATTTTGGCAATGCAAATCATTCCGAGAGTAAATAGTGAATTAGCAGAGCAATTAGATTTAAAGCCATATCACAATAGCATTGGACTCGTAACTCTCACAATAGATGATGTTGGCTATGTAGCATTAGACGAAGCGACGAAAAAAGCTGATGTTGAAGTTGTTTATGCAAAAAGCTTTTATGCTGGAGCGGCACATGCATCTGGTCCGTTATCCGGTGAGGTCATTGGCATCATTGCTGGTAGCTCGCCTGATGAAATACGCAGTGGTTTAGATGCCATTCAGCAGAAAATTCAGTTTGATACGTATTTTGAAGCTATTCTTCACAATGAAAACCACGCTCTTTTTGCACATACTGTAGCAAGCTGTGGTACGTATCTGGCAGAGTTGGCGAATGTGAAGGCTGGAACGGCTCTTGCTTATTTAATAGCACCACCGCTTGAGGCTGTCGTTGGTTTAGACGCTGCATTAAAGGCGGCAGATGTAGAGCTAAAGGTTTTCTTTGGCCCACCATCTGAAACCAATTTCGGTGGAGGCTTATTAAGTGGTAGCCAATCTTCCTGCCAAGCTGCAGCAGATGCTTTTAGAGAAGCTATTGAGAATTTAGCGAGAAATCCAGTTGTATAGAAAGGAGGGGCTTTATGGCCACATTAGATAAAGATTTATTAGCAATTCAAGAAATGAGAGACGCCGTGAGACATGCCAATATCGCACAAGCTGCTTACATGCAGTATTCACAGCAGCAAGTAGATAGTATCGTCAAAGCTGTTGCCGATGCCGCATTTAAAGAAGCAGAACGTTTGGCAAATATGGCCGTTCAGGAAACAGGGATGGGCATACCTAATCATAAAAAAATGAAAAATGAGGTTGCCTCTCGAGATGTCTACGAAGATATAAAAGATTTAAAGACAGTTGGTGTCGTAGGTTTCGATCGCATGAAAAAAGTGACAGAGATCGCTAGTCCGTTTGGAGTGATCGCGGGCATTGTCCCAACGACAAATCCAACATCTACTGCAATCTTTAAAACACTTATTTCATTGAAAACTAGAAATGGTCTAGTATTAAGCCCACATCCTTATGCGGTTGATTGTACAAAGGAAGCTTTAGAGATTTGTAGAGTTGCTGCAGAAAAAGCAGGAGCACCAGAAGGATTGCTACACTGTTTAACGATGTCTTCTATGGAGGCTACACAGCAACTAATGAAGCACCCAGATATTCATTTGATTTTAGCGACTGGTGGCGGTGCGCTAGTGAAAGCAGCCTATAGTTCAGGCAAACCTGCTTACGGTGTAGGACCAGGAAATGTTCCAGCTTACATTGAAAAATCAGCTAATATTTCTAAAGCAGTTCGTCAGCTTGTACAAAGTAAATCTTTTGATAATGGCACAATTTGTGCAACGGAACAATCCATTATTGTAGATAAGGTAATTGCTGAGCAAGTTTTGACAGAGTTAAAGAAAAACCATGCTTATATTTTGAGTGATGAAGAGAAGGTGAAGATGGAGAAGTTAATTTCTCCTGTCCCAGGGAAAGTAAATCCTCAAATTGTAGGGAAATCAGCGGCATGCTTAGCAGATTCTGTCGGTATTACCGTGCCAGAAGATACGAAAGTACTCGTTGGTATGGAAACAATGATTGGCAAAAATATTCCATTCTCACTTGAAAAATTGTCGCCGATCTTTGCACTATACACAGTCGAGGGCAGCACAGAGGCAAAACAAGTGATGATTGATTTACTAAACATTGGTGGACGAGGCCATACATGCTCTCTTCATACAGAAAATACAGCTTTAGCTGAGCAATTTGCAGTTGAACTACCAGTGTCCAGAATTGTTGTCAATACATTATCATCTATTGGCGCTGTTGGTGGAACTACTGGATTAGCACCATCCTTTACATTAGGATGCGGTACGTTTGGTGGCAATATTACGTCCGATAACATTACCGCGAGACATTTATTGAATATTAAACGTATGGCTTATGGCATTAAAGATGTAGAGGTGCCAAAACCAGAATTTTTAACAAAACCAGTAGTAGAAAATAGTAAAGAACAAGATCCAACTTTGGATACAGCGATGGTTCAGCAAATTGTTGATCAAGTATTAAAACAAATAACATTAAATAAATAAATTGGAGGAATGACAAATGAGTACAGCATTAGGAATGGTAGAAACAAAAGGATTAGTAGGAGCAATTGAAGCAGCGGATGCAATGGTGAAGGCTGCTAGCGTTAACTTAGTAGGAAAAGTACATGTTGGTGGCGGTATTGTCACTGTATTAGTACGTGGTGATGTAGGAGCAGTAAAAGCAGCTACTGATGCAGGAGCTGCAGCGGCACAACGTGTTGGAGAACTTCTATCTGTACACGTAATCCCACGTCCACACCATGAATTAGAATTAATTTTACCAAAAGCAGAAGCTTAATTTTAACTTCAGAATAAGGGCGACGGAAAAGAAGAGCCGAAGCGACGGAATGAAGGTTGGAAGCGACGGAAAGAAGCCAAAGCGACGGAATGAAGGTCCGAAACGACGGAAAGAAGAGCCGAAACGACGGAAAGAAGAGTCGAAGCGACGGAAAGAAGAGCCGGAACGACGGAAAGAAGAGCTGAAGCGACGGAAAGAAAAGCTGGAGTGACGCAAAGAAAAGCCGAAGTGACGGATAGAAGTCAAAGCGACGGAAAGAAGAGCTGAAGCGACGGAAAGAAGAGCCGGAGTGACGGAAAGAATGTCCGAAACGACGGAAAGAAGAGCCGTAGCGACGGAATGAAGGTCGAAGCGACGGAAAGAAGAGCCGGAGTGACGGAAAGAAAAGCCAAAGTGACGAAAAGAAAAGCCGGAACGACGGAATGAAGGTCCAAGTGACGGAAAGAACATCATAAATGGAAGGTCAGGATGATACAGATGATACACATTGCACCTCATCCTGCCCATTCATTTTCAACAGTAATTAAGATATAGAGGTGGCTAACGTGAAAACAGCGACAAAATCATTTCCTGTGGCCATTTCAGCTCGGCATATACATGTAAGTGAAGAGGATTTACAAGCACTTTTTGGTCCAAATGCAGCGCTAACAAAGGATTTTGATCTTTCGCAGCCAGGACAATTTGCAGCAAAAGAGCGTGTTTCCATAGAAGGACCAAAAGGTGTCCTTCATAATGTACGTGTATTAGGTCCTGTAAGAGCGGCAACACAGGTGGAAATCAGTCGGACAGATGCAATGAAAATAGGATTAACCCCTCCTTTAAGGCAATCGGGAGATATCGAAAGTTCAGCTGGTATCAAATTAATTCATCAAGAAAAAGAAATAATGATCGAGCAGGGAGTCATTATTGCACAGGCACATATTCATATGACGGAAGAAGATGCAATAGCATTGAATGTACAAAATAATGAATTAGTATCTGTGGAAGTGGATAGTGAGCGACCTGTGACATTTCGTGGGGTTGTAGTTCGTGTGTCGAACGATTTTAGTTTAGAGATGCATATCGATACAGATGAAGCGAATGCGGGCTTTATTGAACAGCAAGCGCAAGGAAAAATTGTCAGATCATTGACGTAAGGAGGAGGTTAGATGCAAGAGAATTTAGTCCAAAAAATTGTTGAAGAAGTATTGCAGCAAGTTTTGAAAAATCAGCCTTCCCCTCAACATGACGGAAAAATTCCTATTGGTGTATCGGCAAGACATGTACATCTTGCTCAAGCGGAAGTGGAGAAGCTTTTTGGTGAAAACTATCAATTAACACCTAAGTTTGAGCTTTCACAGCCAGGTCAGTTTGCTGCTGAGGAAACAGTAGTTATTGCTGGACCAAAGGGTTCAATTGAGCGAGTACGCATTTTAGGTCCAGCTCGATCATTATCTCAAGTAGAAATTAGCTGGACAGACGCGATGAAAATAGGGGCTAAGCCACCATTAAGAGTATCAGGAGATATTAAAGGCTCTAGCCCTGTCACACTTATTGGTCCAAAGGGCAGTGTTGTGCTAAATGAGGGGCTCATTATTGCACAAGCACATATTCATATGTCACCAGCTGACAGTGCTCGTTTCCAAGTAGCGGATGGACAATCGGTACAAATTAAAGTAGAGGGTATAAGACCGATTATTTTATCAAATGTAATGATTCGTGTTTCTGAGCGATATCGATTGGAGATGCATATTGATACAGATGAAGCAAATGCAGGTTTAATCCAACAAGGTACATTTGCAGAAATTATCAATGCTCAAGCAAATGAGCAAATGCATGTCAAAGAACTCCCGCCAGTCGTAAGTCAAGCAGATAAACCATCGATTTATCATTTTGATAAGAAGCTACTTTCACAAGTAGAAGTACTTGAAATTGAAGCAAAAGAAATTGTTGTTCCTAAAAAAACAATTGTCACAGCATTGGCTTATGACAAATTACGAGAGTTGAATAAGAGGTTAACAATTCGCTCTGAATAATTAGAAAAGTCCATGCAGGATATAGAGGTGAAGTTCATGCAGATGGGAAGAGTGATAGGCAGTGTATGGGCGACACGTAAAGAGGAAGGGTTGAATGGCTTAAAATTATTAATTATTCAACCAATTGACTCCAATCAGCAGCCGATTCGCTCAGAAATTGTAGCAGCTGACCGAATCGGGGCGGGAATTGGAGATGATGTGCTCATTACGAGTGGTGGATCATCCAGATATATTATGAAAGAAAATCCATTGCCTATCGATGCAGTTGTTATAGGTATTATTGATTCTACAGAAGTTATGCGAGGTGAAGAGAATGAGTAGCGCTATTGGAATGATTGAGACTAAAGGATTAGTAGGCTCTTACGAAGCTGCTGATGCGATGATAAAGTCATCAGATGTAACTATCGTCAAGCAAGAGTTCGTTGATGGTGGGATTGTGACAATCGTCGTGAAAGGTGATGTTGGTTCTGTCCAAGCAGCAGTAGAAGCTGGAAAAGCCGCTGCAATGCGCGTTGGAGAACTATTAGGCGCTCACGTAATTCCACGACCAGATGAAGATGTTTTTCAAATGATTAAAGGACCAGAAGCACCAAAGAAAAAGCCAACATCAACTACAACAACAACACGTGCTAAAAAAACGACGGAAACAGCAGCTACTGAAAATCGAGGTGAGGCATAATGTCTTTTCGAAAAAGTAAAATTGCTGTAATTGGTGCTGGTCATACTGGCGCAACTTTAAGCTTATTTTTAGCCCAAAAAGAGCTAGGAGATGTTGTCCTGTTAGATATTCCAGAAGCGGAAAATCCGACAAAAGGAAAGGCGCTGGATTTATTACAAACAGGACCAATAGAAAAATTTAATGTTTCTATTAAAGGAACAAGTAATTATGAGGATATAGCTGGAGCAAGTATTGTCATTATTACAGCTGGTATTCCCCGTAAACCTGGTATGAGTCGTGATGACTTAGTGACGACGAATGCAAAAATCATTCAACAAGTTTCTAAGCAAATCAAACATTATGCACCTAACAGCATTGTTCTTATATTAAGCAATCCTGTAGATGCCATGACTTACGTTTGCTATAAAGAAACAGGCTTTCCGAAAAATCGTATCATTGGCCAATCAGGTGTGCTAGATACAGCACGTTTTAATACATTTGTTGCACAAGAGCTTCAAATTGCTCCAGAGGATGTTTCAGGATTCGTCTTAGGTGGACATGGCGACGAAATGGTTCCATTAATTCGATATTCCTATGCTGGAGGTATTCCATTAGAAAAACTGATTCCCCAAGACAGATTGCAGCAAATCGTAGAACGTACACGTAAAGGTGGCGGAGAAATTGTTGGTTTGTTAGGAAATGGCAGTGCTTATTATGCACCAGCAGCTGCCTGTGCACAAATGGTCGAAATCATTATGAAAGATCAGCGTAAAATAATTCCTTCTATCGCCCTTTTAGAAGGAGAGTACGGTTACCACGAATTATTTTTAGGAGTACCGACAATATTAGGTGGCAATGGCATTGAATCAGTTATTGAATTGCACCTGACAAATGAAGAAAAAACGGCGCTCCATCAATCAGCAGAAGCCGTAAAACAAGTATTACAAATTTGCCAAAACATAGGGTAATCAGACGCTATGCTGCAATAAGATATGTAGGATCCCCAACTATATATCTGTTGTAAAAAAACTTTAGCTCTTAAAAATGTTTGATTGGAAACCGAACATTTAACTTCTTTCAGCAGTAGTCTCCAACCTCTATAGTTGGTGAGATGAATGCGGTTTTAAGTCACTTTTCAGCGAGTTTCCAAACACCCGCTGAAAGAAGTTAAAGCCTCCGGCGGATGTCACGGAAATCGGAAAGGAGTTCTTTGTGCAAGCACAAACCCGATTCCAGACGCAATTATGCCAAGGCATAATTGATCTTGAAAGCTAGTTAAAATTCCCCCTTATTTATATAGAATATGAAGCTCTCTTTGAACGTGAAAGTTCGAAGAGAGCTTCTTTAGTTTGTATTAGTTTTTATTTAAGATTTATCGGGCATATGGACAAGAAACTACGCGTTGAGCCCATAGATGTGGGGGAAGCGACACATATGCCTCACCCAACTTTTTAATCTATTTTGAATCATTAATTTTCCTTCCTTTTATGTAAATAAGGGAATAATGATAGTAACCCTAGAACAGCTAAACAAACGCCAATCCACAGTGGCGATAAATAACCATATCCTTTACTAATTCCTAGACCACCAAGCGATGAACCAATAGCAACACCGAGTGTAATAAAAGAGGTGTGAACAGTATTTATCATTGCCCCACTATTCGCTGTTTTCATTACTCTTGCAATCATAGCTGGATTCATCGCAACTCCCGTTAAACCAATAAAAATAGTACAGATAACAGCAATATATTTATTTTCCGCTCCTAACGCAAATACAGACAATGCTACAATTAATATAATCAATCCACTCATAAGTATTTTCATTGTATAATTATCAGCGAACTTTCCAATTACTATATTCCCAACTACTGTTGCACTACCGTAGAGAGCAAGTAAATACGGAATACTTGCACTAGAAAAGCCTGTAACATTTGTAAAGATAGGTGTGAAATAACTAAATGCGGCAAATGTACCACCGATAATAAACATGCTTGTTACATATGCTGCCCAAAGATGAATATTCTTAAAATGCAAAAGTTCGTCTTTCCAATCTAATGGAGCTTTAATTGACGATGATGGTATCAACCATTGAATCATGACTGCTGATACTAGAACAAGAACGGAAACCGACCCAAAACTAATACGCCAGCCAAAATATTGTGAGATAACAGTTGTGATAGGTAAACCTAAGACAGTTGAAAGCATTAAACCTGCAAGTACAATTGATGCCGCTTTTCCCCTTGAATTAGGGTGGACAAATGTTGTAGAAAAGGAAACAGCCACTCCAAATGCTGAAGATGAAGCAATACCAGTAATAATACGTGAAATCATCATACTATCATAGTTCCAAGCAATGGCTCCAAGCGATTGACCAATTAAAAATACAAACATTAAAAATAACAATGCTTGTTTACTGCGTATTCTTAAGAGAATTGCCGTTAAATTTGGGCCCCCTATCACCATTGCTCCTGCATAAGCAGTAATTAAATATCCAATAGACGATACAGAAACCTGAAATGCTAGAGCAAGCTCGTTCATCATTCCTGCTACCATAAATTCAGATGTAGTCATACAAAAAATCGCTAAAGCTAGCAAATAAATTATCGATGGCATAAAAACACTCCTTACCCATTATTGTAATGTTCGGTACAAAAATAGTTAGAAAAAAGAGCGCACTAGGCGCCGAAAATAGACTCCATTGTTCCTTTCATGACCTGCTCAGCCAACAGCCGATTTTGCATCGAAACATTAAGAACACGGAACCCGTAATAACTACTTAAAAATAGACTAGCTAATTCCTCAGCTGTTTGCTTTTTTGAAATTTCACCAGTTTGCAATCCTTCCTCCATTATTTTTTCAATAGCTTGTTTCAGAAGCTCGACATGCCGTGAGAAAATTTCTTGAACCATTACGTCATTTTTAGCTCTTTCTACACCAGCATTAATTAATAAACAACCATTTTGATCAATATTCTCAAAATCTTCTTTCAATGCCCACTCGAAAAGATTACTTAACCGATCTTTCAATGCAATTGGAGCATTTAACAATTCCTGCTGTTCCTTAATTCCAAATTCATGATAGCGTTCTAATACTTGTTGATATAGTTCATGTTTACTCCCAAAAGTATTGTATAAGCTACCTTTCCCAAGTCCAGTATCATTGCATAAATCCTGTGTAGAACACCCCTCATACCCTCTTTTCCAAAAAGTTTTCATGGCGACATCTACAATTGAGGAATACTCAAACTCTCGGGGTCTGCCTCGTTTATTCAAATTGATTCTCCTCTCGTTTACATTACTAGAATATCCTTTTTGTACTAATCGGTCAATAAAAGTTTTCGTCAAGGAAAGTAAAAGTCAAAGGGGTTAAAGTATAAATCTTGATTGACTTTGTCCTTAGGGAAAGGTGTATAAATGAATTGTAGCAAGTAACAAATCAATGAATGAGGTGATTTTGTGCTATCGATTGGCGAATTCTCAAAAATATGTGGTGTCTCTACAAAAACACTTCGATATTACGATGAAATTGGATTAATTAACCCAGATGAGATTAATGCTGAAAGCGGTTATCGGTATTATTCTATCGAACAACTAAAAAGAATGCTCTATATCAACCGTTTAAAATCCTATCATTTTTCTCTTGAAGAAATTAAAACTATGCTGGAATTAGATGAGGATCAGTCCGAAGAAAAGCTTTGTTCAGCTCTTAATCATAAGAGAAAGGAGATCCAAGAAAAACTAAAGGCTTTTGATTTTCTTGTAAAACAACTGACTCATGATATTTCGAACTTAGAAAAAGGTGTACCAATTATGTCGTACCTTGATGATATCGAAGTACAACTGGTTGAAACAAAGCCAATGAATATCCTTTATAAGCGACTGATGATGAGTAGTGATGATTATGCATCAGGATATGGCCATTATTTTAGCGAGTTATATGAAAAGATTGCGAAGGAGAAGCTCACTTTACTTGGTCAGCCGATGACGATTTACCATAGCCCTGAATTTAATCCTGCTGGCAATGATACCGAGTTTGCTATTCCGATTGCTGAGACTGTCAAAGGAACGAGGGATTTGCCAGGTAGCCTTTGTGCTAAGTCTGTTTTAAAGGGGGCTTATCCAGAATTGACATCTGTCTATGCTAATTTGACGAAATGGATTGAAAACGAGGGTTATGAATTAATATTACCACCATATGAAATATACATAACAGACCCAAATCAAGTAAACAATCCTGAGAATTATGTGACAGAGGTATATTTTCCTGTAAAGAAAAAATGACATCCGCTGAAAGAAGTTAAAATTAGGAGGTTCTAATGCAAACAACAATAAATTGGCAAACGGTAGAATCGGATAACGTAAATATGGACAGTAAAAAGCTTTCGGAGCTAGAGCAGACAATCATAAGTGAGTATAGCAATATAAATGGCATTGTTATTGTTAGAAATGGTTTTCTGGCATATGAAAAATATTTTAATGGCAACGGTCTTGATGATACTCACCATGTAGCATCTGTCACAAAAAGTGTCCTATCAGCACTCGTTGGTATTGCTATTGATAAAGGATATATTAAAAGCGTTGAACAGAAGGTGTTGGATTTTTTTCCTGACTATATGCTAGATGCTAAAAAACATGACATTACTTTACGTCATCTTCTTACGATGACGGTACCATATCCTTTTGAGGACTGGCATGAACCTTTAGATATACTATGTCAGCAACAGGACTGGGTACAGTATACGTTAGATATAATGGGTGAAAAAGGGGAATTGGGTACTTTTAAATACGCCACAGCTGGAGCACATTTATTATCAGCTATTATTACTCGAAGTACAGGGAAAAGTGCTCGAGCGTTCGCCAATGAATATTTATTTACACCGCTTGGCATGAAAGAAATTCCTGACTATCGAATGGATGCATATGGATTTGATGATTTATTCGGGAAAAATGTGAAAGGATGGGTCCAGGATCCAAGAGGTAACTCGACAGGTGGATGGGGGCTAACTTTGACTACTCGTGATATGGCACGATTCGGCTACCTCTACTTAAACAATGGCGTCTGGGATAATTACGAGGTTCTTCCAAAGAGATGGATCCATGAATCAACAGAGTTGAACAATAACAATTACGGTTATTTATGGTGGCTACGACAAGAAGATGGGCTTTCTACATATTCAGCAATAGGAGATGGGGGCAATATTATTTGTTGTATTCCAAAAATGAATATAGTTGTGGCAATTACTTCAGATTTTATGATGAACCCGCGAGATAGATGGTTCTTGATTAAAGAGTATATTATTTCAGCGATAAAAGATTAAATTTTGGATATAAAAGAAATAGCCATTGAATGTCTACAAAGTCGTTTATTGACGACATGTAGACATTTTTATATTTAACTTCTTTCAACAATTTATTTTCTGTTCCGAAAGCGAAGCGATAGGTACAAATGTTTTTTGTAATGAAAGTGCAACGGCAGTTACAGAAGTTTCTCACCTCTCACAAAGCCGATTCCGTGAGGCATAATTGATCTTTCGAATTAGTCTGGTTATTAACGAAATTCTACAAAGTCTATAATATACAAAAATTCCGAAAATATGATAAACTAATAGCGTAAATAGGAGGATGATAGTATGACTGTACAACAATTTACAGACTATGTGAAAAAAATGCAGCATTATGAAGAAGCGCTAAGTGTTATTTATTGGGTAACTAAACTGTTACGATAAAATCAGACAAAACTATACAAATCTGTATAGAAGCATAGATTTATAACAGAATACCCTTCGTATCAAGCGATTGGTG
>NZ_JARVRU010000134.1:0-4016 GCF_030209535.1 Lysinibacillus sp. fls2-241-R2A-57 | reverse complement strand
GTACGTACGGTGGTGTGAGAGGTCGGGAGTTAATCACTCCCTCCTACTCGATTTTAACTTCTTTTAGCGGATTAAAAATACCATTCAGGACCGATTTTCGTTAAAATAAACATTGTTGATTTTCACAAATTATAAATGCCAAATGTACTTGTGTTTGATAATAAGTTATTGAGCATGATATAAGTGTAAAAGAAGTGGAACATTTGGCTTCATATTTTTGACCAAGAGTTTGAAGTTGTATCCATAGTGAGAGGATTTGAGTTTGAAATGATAGATAATTTTTGGCGTGATTTACCGCGACCATTTTTTGTACTTGCACCAATGGAAGATGTGACAGATGTTGTTTTTCGTCACGTCGTAAGTGAAGCTGGTCGACCAGACGTATTTTTCACAGAGTTTACAAACTCGGATAGCTATTGTCATCCAGAGGGCATGAAAAGTGTGCGTGGCCGTTTGATTTTTACAGAAGATGAACAGCCAATGGTGGCTCATATTTGGGGGGATAATCCCGAGTATTTCCGTCAAATGAGTATTGGCATGGCAGAGCTAGGGTTTAAAGGTATCGATATAAATATGGGCTGCCCTGTGCCGAATGTGGCATCAAGAGGGAAAGGTAGTGGCCTTATTTTGCGTCCAGACGTTGCGGCAGAGCTTATTCAAGCAGCAAAAGCGGGCGGACTACCTGTCAGCGTGAAAACACGACTTGGCTATAACGATGTCAATGAGTGGGAAGAGTGGCTCACGCATATTTTAAAACAGGATATTGCGAACCTATCTATTCATTTGCGTACAAGAAAGGAAATGAGCCAAGTAGATGCGCATTGGGAGCTAATTCCTGAAATCAAAAAATTACGTGACCGAATCGCACCAAATACGCTACTAACAATCAATGGAGACATTCCTGACCGTCAAACTGGGGAGCAGCTTGCTGAACAATATGGTATTGATGGCGTGATGATCGGGCGAGGTATTTTTAAAAATCCTTTTGCTTTTGAAAAAGAGCCAAAAGAGCATAGCAGTAAAGAGTACCTTGATCTTTTAAGACTGCAGCTTGATCTTCAAGATCAATATGCGGAAGCACTACCACGTTCAATTACAGGGCTTCATCGCTTTTTCAAAATTTATGTCAAAGGATTCCGTGGAGCTGGTGAATTAAGAAACCAATTGATGAACACGAAATCAACAGATGAAGTGCGTGCATTGCTTGATAATTTTGGAAAAGAATGTTGATGGGAAATGAATACTTAAAAAAATAGCTAAACGTTTAGAAGTTAACTACTCTTGGGGTGTTGACTTCTTTTTTTAAAATGAGTTGAAATGAATTGTACTTTTTAATTTAATAAAGGATTTAGAGGAATATGAGCGAATTGTATATAAGTGCCAAATATATAAATATACGTGCTTAAAGGAGATGGAAGGATATGATTGTGACAACTAGACCTTTAAAAATAAAATATAAAAAGCCGGACAATCCTCTTCAGGAGTTTATGCAAAACATTCAATCCAATAGCTCCCTTACGAAGGAAGTTGTTTTTCTACGATATATCGGTATACCTGATTCTGTAGATCTTTATAAGGAAAATATTTTAAAAATGGATGAGTATTTTTATGCTAAAAAGCAAAGTGTGCATTATTTGCGATTACATAAACTGGAGGTCATTACCAATAATAAAGATATAGATCGATTTGCGGAGCTTTGGGAAAATTGGCAAGCTGCTGTTAACAACCCTCCGATACTTTACAAGACAACTTTATGCAGTAGATTAAAGAATGATCAACTTGAATGGACAAAAAAACTTAGCTTTCAAGAAATCATCCATATTTATAAAGAAAATCACCCTAATTCCAATGCCACTTTATTAAAAAATTTTGCAGTGAAATTTTTATACTGGATGGATTATTATTTGCCTCAAATTTTTTCTGAAGATAACCAAACAGTGCAGAAAATTGTTTTTATTGGTAACATTACTCAGCATGAATTATTATTCTTATATTTCTTATCGACACTTGGTTGTGATATCTGTTATATGAATCCTAAAGAAGACATTCCAAATTTGCCTCCAAGCATAGCAGCGTCATCTACTTTATTTAAGTGTCGTGATGTCTACGAAAGGGAATTAGTAATACCTAAATCTCTGCCAAAGAAGAGTACAACACCGCAACAAACAATGATTCTTCCGGTTCAGAGTAAGACTACAGGAGAGTGTAGCTATGAACAATTAGCTTCTTTAGCCACATCTGTTGTAATGATTAAAACGTTCGGAGAGGATCACGAGGTGTTGTGCTATGGTTCTGGTGTTGTTCTTCATCAAGATGGTTATATTTTAACAAACTTGCATGTTGTGAGTGGTGGTGAATATTATTCTGTACTATATGAAAACGATACGAACGAACATATTACACATCAATTTGTAAAATATCATGATATACATGATTTGGCTATTCTTAAAGTGAATAGAAGAAGTAAAGCTTTACCAGTTAAAGTGGAAGGTCAATTAGTTCGAGGACAGAAAGTCGTTGCTATTGGCAGTCCTCTAGGATTATTTAATTCTGTTTCTGATGGTATTGTTTCTGGTTTCCGGGATATTCGAAATATGTCTATGATTCAATTTACAGCGGCTATTTCAAACGGAAGTTCTGGTGGCGCTTTATTGGATATGCATGGGAGATTGGTAGGTTTGATTACAGCAGGCTTTAATGATGGTCAGAATCTTAATCTGGCTGTACCTGCTCATTTAATTTATCAATTTGCTCAAAATTTTATTGAATTGCCGAGTTAATTTCCAGAGAGATGTCAACTATATTCTTTATTCCAACATTTGTTGGCACAGGTATTGAGATGGACCGTAGATCGCAAAGAGGGGCAAAGAACCCCTCTTTTTTGTTGCCTAATTTAAAGTACCTGATCTCTTCTTTATTTGTGTAAAAGCCCGCAGATTTAATAAGCCCTTTGATCTCATTTTAAAAAGGTATCATTAGGATATTGTTCTCATTAATGCGAGCGTACCTTTACCATCATATCAACTTATAATTATTCTCTCCGCCATAAATATATTCACAGTTCGACACAGTTCCATTTCTTCTACCGACTGCTTAAAGTATCACTTTATCCTTCTCTCACACTGTATATCTAACTACTAAAATTCAAATTTTCCCGACCTTCAGTATTATTTTTTTGTTTATTCAGAATAATAGTGCGTATGGATGTTGACTTTTTATCTTCGGTTTATTAGCATATTTAATGAAAAATAACCATTTAATGGTTCTGATTCCATATATGTAATTAATGCTGGAATATTACCCAAAAATAAAGTTAATAACAAAAAGCGTCTGTTGAATGTTGATAAATGATCGGTGTATTTAATAGGAAAGCAAAAAAATACAAGGTTATGAGATAAAACGAATAATAGAAATCGAAGGAGAGAAAACAATGAATTTCATGGATGAAGAAGTTATCGAGATGACGAAGCATGCAAGGCAGAAGAAACGGATGGAGAACATCGAAAACCAATTATTACATACGGACATTGTTAAAGCGATTAAAGAAGGTCAGCTAAAGATTGAGGATGAAACAATTGAGTTTACAGAACTTGGTTTTTATGAGAATCAAATTAAAATGTGTATTCCTGCAACATTCGAAGTGATGGAACAGGAATTAATGGATATTAAATAT
Organism: Lysinibacillus sp. fls2-241-R2A-57; assembly: GCF_030209535.1. Lineage (NCBI taxonomy): Bacteria > Bacillati > Bacillota > Bacilli > Caryophanales > Bacillaceae > Lysinibacillus > Lysinibacillus sp. fls2-241-R2A-57. The sequence continues at coordinate 343 of NZ_JARVRU010000134.1, read as the reverse complement.
CCCTCAAGCCGTAGACCCGAGTATATCTATACAAGTGAAAGTACGTCAATCAACGTCACAATGAAAATGATGGAACAACAGATTAAGGAAGAGGAATTAGAAGACTTCACAGAGGCCATGATGACTATCCTTCAAAAAACGCAGCCAACTGCAAAAATGTTGGATATCGGCATGAATGATGTGAACGGTGTACAAATTGGTTACTTCGATTTCATCACGCCAGCACTAGATAACAAGATTTATAATTTAATGTTTTTGTTTATAGTAGGCAAGAATGTGACGATGGGCTCGATTAATTGTTTGAAAAAAGAAATGAACATTTGGAAACCCATTGCTTACGGCA
>NZ_JARVRU010000135.1:0-4542 GCF_030209535.1 Lysinibacillus sp. fls2-241-R2A-57 | reverse complement strand
ACGGCTATTCGTTGTGCGTACCGAAAAGGTGCGCTTTTTTATATTTCGGGCTTACTGTATAACTATGACAACTAATTCACCAGCCAAGCGTGTAAACATCGTTCAAGTCAAATTAGTACGCGAAAAAAGCATCCTGTATAAAGAACGTAAAATTCGTTCTGCACAGGATGCCTATCATTTAATTTACGATTATCTAGGAGAAGTGGATCGTGAACATTTCATCGTACTTTGCCTTGACACTAAGAACCAGCCAACTTGTATTCAAACGGTTCACATTGGCAGCCTAAATTCTAGCATTGTTCATCCACGTGAAGTATTAAAACCTGTTTTACTCAGTAATGCTGCTTCAATTATCGTTGCACATAATCATCCTTCTGGAAATCCTACTCCAAGCCCTGAAGATATTGAAGTTACTAAACGTTTAGAAGAAGCCTGCATTATCTTAGGAATCAATCTATTAGATCACATTATTGTATGTACCTCAGATTTCTGCTCATTAAAAGAAAAAGGCTATATCAAATAAATCAGAAAGGAGCGAGGATATATTGGATAAGAAGATTATCATTCCAATTGTAATTACAATATTGACTGAAATACTAAAGGATCGAAAATAAGAATATATCTAAGTCTTAGACTAAAAAATGCAAGGAATTAGTTCTCTTGCATTTTTTTCAATAACCTACTTTATTTTTTATATTTTTCATTGTAAATCATCTGATATACATACTCATATTCTTTTATTGAGTGCTTATTTTCAGTTTTTAAAAAATGTATTGTATAATCCTTAGTAAATGGTTTCTCTATAGATTGTTTCTCTTCTTCTTTTAAATTTTGTATGCTGTATTTAATATCTTGTTGATACTTGTGATACTCTTCAATCAAGCTGTCCAATGCTTCACAAATACTATTATTCTCTTCATCACTATACTCTTCTATTTGTAATTGCTTAATTTTTTCGAGAAGAGAAATATATTCATAATTAAGCTGTTCTTCATTATCAATCCGCTGGTTTTTTTCATCAAACTGCTCATCTTTATCTTCATCATCTATAAGATAATCGTATGGATCCTCATTTGAAAATAACTTATAAATTAAATAATTGCTTCTAATTTCCTCGGGCAACTCTAGTTTAAATTCAGTTGTTTCTTTCAATATATCTATCGAACCTTTTAAAGATTCTTTACATTTATTAAATAAGACTGAATATGTTTCCCAAATATCTTGATAATTAAGTAAATAAAAACTATATGAACCTTTTATCAACATATTTTTTACTGAAAAAGAATCAATTTTTGTTATAAATTTAAATCGTTCTATTTTGTCTTTATTATCTTCATTTCCTGAAGATATATAGCTAGATGTTTTAACTAAATTATCTATATCAAAAAAATCAGTATATTTATTTAAAATATTTAAACATAAAGATTTATTTACAGCATGTTTATTTTCGTTAAGCAAGTACATAAATAAGTTAAAGCTCTTGCGACTGTTGTTATATACTTCTATCTCACTAAACTCTTTACTATACTTTGGATTAATTAATTTAAGGTATTTATAAAGTTTTTCAAAATTCACTTCTCTTTTTTTACTAGTTAGTAACAATACAAATACTATCCATGGAGTCAAAATTTTTAAAAATTCATTATTAGCATTTGAATTACTATTTTTTAATGCATATAATTTATCGATAATATCTTCCACCTCAATATTATCCTTTAAACATTCAAAGTTAACTTGTTTTATACAAGATTCCATTTCCCTAACCGTGTAAAAAAGTTCACCAATTAAATCTTTATATTTATTTTGAACTACTTTATTTTTTAGTTGCTTATTAAGTTCTTCTACTGATTCTGTCAAAACTTCTATAACTATATCATTTAAAAAACATTCTCTAATTTCTTCAAAATCTTCTTTGATATCATCTTCATCATTAAATTCATCATTACAATTATAACTAACTAATAACTTAAAAAAACTATCTACCTCTTGACTAGTTGTACAAAAATACCCTTCTTTGTATTCCCATTTAAAATTACTTTGACTATCAAGATTTATATTTTTCTTACAGTTAGCTACAGCAATATCAACCAACAAATGATTTCTATATTTTTCATTTTCTGGATTACTCATTTTATTCTCCTGTTCAAATCGTTCATAAAAATATTTCTTACTATTCTAATAATAAACCAAATTTCACTTCAAAGTTAGTACTAAACATACTTTTTTCTCTATAGTATAAAAAAAGATATGAACGATTTGAACAAATGAAAATTAAATGTCAAGAGGGTTTCGTCTATATTTTTTCAAAAAAACAAAAGGCCAAACCGTATATTTAAATCATTCTTAATTTTATAAAATTGCTTTAGATTCAAAATAATAAACAAAAGAGGTCTTATATTATGAATGAAAAAGATTTTAACAAAAAAAGAAATAAGTTTTTAACAGAGTCTCCAAATTCTAAAGGAAAGCTTCAAATCATTACACTAGATCAATCATCTTCAAACATTTTTGGTTTAGGTAATCAATGCATTACCCCAACATCATTGCTAATTTATCAAAAGTCAAATAATCGCTCGGAATTACAAGGTTATATTGGTGATACAGTACTCGCTGAAAATATTTCAAAAACAATATTATTGAATATGAAGGATTCAGTAAATGCAAAAGTTTATATTCAAAATGATAATTCCTATCAAAAAATAGATTTTAACTCTGATTTTTCTGAAGAAGATTTACTAATGATTTATTGGGAGTGTGCTCCTTTTAGTTTATTTTACTATGTATTTAAAGATCAATATCACTTATATTGCGAAACAATTTTCAATAAGAAAAGTTACCCCTTACAAAGTTTTTCTAGACATTTACTTCTTAATGCTCTAACTAATGAAGAAAAACAAAAAATTAAAAACTTATTTAATTCATCTTCAAATAATAATTAAAGGAGACAATTATCAATGAAAGAAAATTATTATTCAAAAATTAATGATTTGAGTTTTTTTCAGGAATCCCTTAATTTATATAATTCAGAATCAATAGAAGATGCAAATGAAGCATTCATAACCCCAACTAATGCTATAGATATCCAATTTAATAACAATTTTGATGATGATTTCGTAGATATCTCCCTACAGGAAATATATTCTAAGGAATCTAAAAATAATAATTCATCTTCCAAAAAAACTAAAAAGCAAAAAGAATCTTTGAGCAATGATGAATTAGCAAAAATATTAATTCAATCAAACCAATTGATCGTATTAGAAAATGTATTACATTATTGGTCAGAAGAAGAAAAACGATTTATCCCATTATTAGGAGAAGCGGCAGATAGATTTATAAGACAAAGAATTCCAAATCAATATAAAAAGAAAATTAATCAGTATAGTATTAAAGAAATAATTCAATGGTTGAAATCAAAGAAGGAGCTAAAAAAAGAAAAGACTTTATCTCAACAAAATAACCTAGTTCCTTTTAAAAATGGCGTTTTTGATGTAAATACTTATGAATTATATCCACATGATTCTAGATATTTTTTTGTCAATCTTATAAATGCAGCTTACCCAGATGAGAATAGTTATATATCTGGTAACCACTTTGAACAATTCATCTATGATATTACGGGCGGTAATCAAGAATTATACGATAGATTACAAGAACTATTTGGTTTTGTATTATCAGAGATACGCGATGTAAAATATATTCCTTTTTTAGTTGGAGCAAAAGACACTGGAAAATCTATCGTCTTAAAACTTCTTGAATATTTAGTTGGTGAAGATTCATTTACAAATCTTAATTTTGATCAATTAAATAGACCTGAATATCTTGCTGAACTATTCGGTAAAAAGTTAAATACTTGTGGTGAATTATCAGAATTCAAACTAAATAGACTTGATAACTTCAAAAAACTTTCTGGTGGAGATTTTGTCACAGCTCGTCCTATTTATGAAAGGCCTATTAAATTTATTAATACAGCAGCTTTAATATTTGCAGGAAATCATCTTCCTATTATTAACGGTATAGATAAAGGAAATGCTTTCAGTGGTCGATTAGTAATTTTCCCATTTAATAACCCTATTCCAAAAGAAAATCAGGATATAAATCTCTTTGGAAAACTTACTAATGAAACAAGTTATATTGCTGCTTGGGCTATGGAAGGTTTAAGTAGATGGATTAATAATAATTATCAATTTACAACCTGCGAAACAATAATCAATTTATCAAATAGATACGCTGAACAATCTAACTCCATAGAGAATTTCATAAAAAAATGTTGTAAATTTGATACTTCTTTGAAAATTTTTAAGTATGAAATAGAAGATGCTTACCAGAACTATTGCAATGAAAATGGACTAGCTACTGAGTCTAGTAAACTTCTTCAAGATCATTTAAAGCTAAATACCCGACTCACTCACTGCCGATTTAGAAAAGATGGAATTAATAAGTTTGGTTATATCGGTCTAGGTATTATAGATTAAATAAATTTTCATTATAGGAGCATTCCTGTTAGAAAGATTTTCAGGGGCTTGAAAAATAAAAAGCCCTCTT
>NZ_JARVRU010000052.1:0-5139 GCF_030209535.1 Lysinibacillus sp. fls2-241-R2A-57 | reverse complement strand
TCAAGTCGACGGAAAGAATCCCGAGAGCGACGGATAAAATGCCAAGAGTGACGGATAGGCTTATCGAAGCGACGGATAAAACCGCAAGTGACGGATAGAATTATCAAAGCGACGGAAAGAATCCCGAGAGCGACGGATAAAATGCCCAGAGTGAAGGATAGGCTTATCGAAGTGATGGATAAAACCACCAGAACTTCGCAAATGACGGCTCATCACCAATATAAAACAAAAGGTAAGGGCTGTTTTCCAACTACCCTTACCAATTATGAATATGGAGATTAGGCTCCATTCTATTTTTGTAGTAATTCTACAGCAATATCAGGTCGGTCTGTAACTATACCTTTTGCACCATTGCGAATTAACTTATTCATTGTTGCCGCGTCATTGATTGTCCAATAGTGAACAGGTATGTTTAAGTTGCTTAAAAACTGAATAAACTTTGGAGAATCTAGTGCAATTACTCCTGATTTCGGTGGTATTTGGAATACATCTACCTTTGGGTGATATAAATGTCCAAATTGGCTTGAGAAAGAAGCGAATGCTTTACGAACATCTGATTCACCTGCACCGAGTGCTACTTGATTTTGTGCATAAAGATTAAAGCGATCTATCTGTTCGCCATAAAAACTTGTGACAACTACTCGATCTTCTGCACCAAGTTCTTCAATTAAACGCCATAATTTAGAAGGCATTAAACTCCCTTCATACGTATCTGGTGCATCTTTAATATCAATATTTATCAGCATATTTGGATAAGTTTCTATTAGTTCACGTAATGTTACAACGTCTATTTTTTCATTTCGATAAGGAAATTCCCCATCCAAATCTTCAAATTGATAACCGTGGTTTAATGCATTTATTTCTGCTAAAGTCATGTCTGCAACAAGACCATAGCCATCTGTCGTACGCTCAACAGTATCATCATGGAAAACGATAATTTCCTCATCTTTAGTTAAGCGAATGTCTATTTCAAAGCCGTCAACACTTAACTGTGCGGCTTTTTCAAAAGCAGGCATTGTATGCTCAGGTGCTAATTTGGCACCGCCGCGATGTGCAAGAATAACTGGATGATCGAACTGTAATGCTTGTTTACTTTCTCGTTGTTGAGGTTTAGAAATAGCTTTACTACCTGCCCAAGCCGCTGCACTTGCCGCTGCAATTGCAAGAGCAATCTTTGTTTTCTTACCCATATTCGTCCTCCTTAACAATTAAAATGATATAAAAAGTACTGGCCAATTCACTTATGGATTTTCAGTGAACAAAACAAAATCAGTGAAGTTCTAACTAGTTTCTTATTTTCTTACTTAAGTGAATGTAAAACTCTTAATCAACGTTGTATGCTTTTTCATTATAACGGAAAAATGAGCGTTCTGTCAGCTAAACTCTGTTGCTATCATTTTCCGGTCTATGGTATTCTTTTATGTAAGAAATGAGGGGAATACTATATGAACGAACGACAAGGGCTAATCGTTTACGTCCATCAATTAAAACATGCGAAGTCTCTTCGGAAATATGGTCATGTTCTTTATATTTCTCGGAGGCAAAAATATGTAGTGCTTTATTGCGAGCGAGAGGAAATTGAAACATTGACAACAAAACTACAACGCCTTCCATTCGTGAAAGACGTTGTGAAGTCTTATCGTCCATTCGTTAAAACTGAATTTGAAAATGCAAAACCAGATAAAGCGAAGGAATATGACTATAAGGTAGGACTATAATATTACGTTAATGCTGGAATGTAGTGATGAAGTCTCATTATACCGATTAAGTATTGATAAAATAGTTTTGATTCCGAAAATATAGATGAGTGCTTTATTTCTACAACAACCGCTTTTCGATCTAGTTGTTTAATACTTTCTTCGAACATTTTTTGTCGCTTTGAAGGCTGCTCCTCATTAAAAGGGATGCCTTCTCGACAAATATAAATCGGCAAGAATTTACTGTCACCGACTGGCTTTAAAGCGACTGCTAAAGAGGTAACCTTTTTTTCTTCTTTAGTGGAAGTTAGTATAAAGGCTTGGTGGAAGCGCTCTTGATTGGTTCTCACTATTTCAAGTAGCTCATAAACATCACCATAGCCCTCACCTAATTCTATAAATTGTTGTGGCATAAAAATTGCACATCCTTTCCAATACACATAGTATCATGCTGCGGGAGGTCAAGCACATGAAATTTGCAATGAGTTTTTTTTCTGTTCTAGCACTAATCATTATCGGAACGTTATTTTTCCAGTACAATGCTTATTCATCTGACTTAGAAACAGGGAATGGCGAATTCCATTATTCACAAGAGATAGAAATAGTCTATCGGGAAAATAGCTTGGATATTCGCCAACATTTTAAAAATTTGCCCAACCAAAAGGTGGATATAAAATGGCCTGAAAAAGCTGTAAATCCTAGTTGCTTTATCGAAAACGAAAAAAGTTGTGGCCGCTTATCAGATGAAGTCTCATACTTTAAAAAAGGAGAGACTAAATCGCAATCTGTTTCATACATAATTCCGATTGAAGGTGGCTTAAAAGATAAAATGCTTATCCAAAATGTTTTCGCTACATTAACGAATGGTGAAGCATCTTATTCTATTGTACATATTTCAACTGATAGCAAAATTAATGGTCAGTGGATAACTGGCTTGCCTTTAGTAGGTCAGCAACAACTATCACTTGTTAACTATACAATGTTTAGTGGGAGTGGTACAGTTCGAGATATTTATTGGCAAACCGGCAATCTAAAGGTACAGGAGCAAACCCCTGTGTTATCTATTTATGCCTCGGGAGCTATTTCAAAGGATTTCTTAACATCATTAGAAAATTTACAGTTTTTGAATGATGAACATATAGCTATCATTCAAGAGAAGAGTCCAGTGAAAGAACATGATGATCGACTTTTATTTTTACCCGAGTTAACTGAACAAGCTGTTGAGCAAGAAGTTATAATGTCACAAATAAAGTCACAATATAAGTTTAAAGATTCACCAACATGGTTGCCGGAAGTTTTGGCATCCTATTTAGTGAAGGATTCAATTGGTTCAGATAAAACAAAGGACATCGTGAAGACGTTAAAAGAATATATGACAGCTGATCAAGAGGCGGCATGGCAGAAGGCTCTGAAAGAACTTGGAGAAGAGCCGGTTTCTCCTGATACAATGGATAAGCTTTTATCAGAGGTTTTAGAGGCAAAAACGTCTTATTTTAAGTTGAATGCAGCCCAAGAAAATGGCACATATCCACTATTATTTGAGGATAATCGAAGCGTTTACGTTAATGACGTTTTGAAAGAAGATGTTCATGTTATTCTCCGTGAAGGACAAGTATTATATAGTGCTGATACATTGTTGCCATATCTAGGTTATACTGCTGGTGAAGGTGAAAATGGATATTATGTAAATAATGATAATCGCACTTTCCGATTCCCGAATGAACCTGGTTTTTATGTATTCAATCAACGTAGATATTCTACTATTTCAGAACCGATTATTAAAATTGCCGATCATTATTATGTTGAAGAAGCTTGGCTACAACGATTATTTTTAGTAGAATTACAAAAAAGTGATGATAGCATCCAAATTTTAACACAAGAACAACAAGAATAAATTTTTGCAGCGGAGGTTTGACTTTCGCTGCAAAAATATTTTTATCTAAAGCTTTCGGTGGATGTCGCGGATTTTGAATTGTGGAAGTACAATTAAAAATCTAAACGCACGCAAAGGCGAAATTAATAGATGGAATAAGGAAAGTATGGTGATTTGCATATATGAGAGTTGTAGCAGGAGAACGTAAAGGGATGCCGTTAAAGGCGATTGCAGGGAACACGACGAGACCTACAACAGATAAAGTAAAGGAATCCATTTTTAATATTATTGGTCCATTCTTTGACGGAGGTATTGCGCTCGATTTATTTGCAGGAAGCGGTGGCTTAGGCATCGAATCTTTAAGTAGAGGGGCTGAGCATGCCGTTTTTATTGAAAAGGATGCAAAGGCGTTCCAAGTACTACAGGAAAACATAAAAAAATGTCGTTACGAGGATTGTTCTGAGCTCTTTCGCATAGATGCGAAGCGTGCTGTGAAAGCGTTATTAAAACGTGATATTACGTTTAAATTAGTATTTCTAGATCCACCATACCATCACAAAGAATATTATGACTTAGTACAAATACTTGTCGACAATAATAAGATTCAACATGATGGCATCATTTTATGTGAGCATGCAAAAGAAGTAGAATTACCGCAAAGGTTTGGAGACTTTGTATTAAAAAGACAAGAAACATATGGTGGAACGATTATATCCGTTTATCTTCATTCGTTGGGTGTCCCAATGCCCACTGAATAGAGGAACTCAGGCTAAGAACTTCACATCCTGTGAAAATGCCAGAGTGGCCAACATCATGCTATCAAGGTGAAATTGATCGTTATGCAAAGAAAGAGGGAGAATAAGTTGTCAGAGAAAATTGCTGTAGTTCCTGGAAGTTTTGATCCGGTGACATTTGGTCATTTAGATATCATTAAACGTGCGGCGGATGTATTTGACACAGTCTATGTTGCTGTTTTAAATAATTCATCAAAGCGGCCATTATTTTCAGTAGAAGAGCGCATGGCTTTAATGGCTGAAGTAACTAAAACATTGCCTAATGTACGTATTGAAAGTTCATCTGGACTGCTAATAGACTATGCTAAGGAAAAAAAAGCAAAGGCAATTGTCCGTGGTTTACGTGCTGTTTCAGATTTTGAATACGAAATGCAAATTACATCGATGAACCGTTTTCTTGATGAAACCATCGAAACGTTTTTCATTATGACAAAAAATCAATATTCATTCTTAAGCTCAAGCATCGTCAAAGAGGTTGCGAAATATGGTGGTGATGTCAATGAGCTTGTTCCTACTTGTGTTGTAGCAGCCTTAAAAGAAAAGTATGATTTTACTAAATAAAATACAAAGAGGATGTCTTATTGAAGGCATCCTTTTTTATATGTAGCTGGATATAACAATTATCATTTCAGGTGTGTTGATTAACCATTTTTGACCTCTCTGATTAATTAGAAGGCTCTGATTTCCTCTATACGGCTACTCGCTTTGTTGCTGCCGCTCCGCTTTCGCACAGATAAAACATTTGCCGCTGTCGCTTCGCTTTCGCACAGATAAA
>NZ_JARVRU010000017.1:0-5190 GCF_030209535.1 Lysinibacillus sp. fls2-241-R2A-57 | reverse complement strand
TTGTTTCGATAAAAGCTCAAAAAGTTTCGATAAAATGAGATTTTGTTTCGATAAATCTTCAAAGTATTCCTTGCGCTGAGACAACTTTTTTTGGCTCTTCGGCAAAAAAACGAGTGGGTGATTTCCGTTCCGACTGGGCGCGTCCGATGAGCCGCTTCACTCGCGTTGCTCGCTTAGGGTCTCATCTATGACGCTAATCCCCAAGGAGTCGCCCAGCCAGAACGAAGATCAACTAATACATGACATATGTTTTAACAAATGTCATCCACAACTTTTGGTGATGAGCCAATATATTAGCAAAACAAGAAAAACCCTTTCATCGCTCAATTATAAATCTATTTTTTTCCTAATCAACACGCCTGATATTTTTCCGTACAGAATCGTTGACTCTCCTCTTAGGGGAGACGTTAATATCATAATATAAGGTATTCGCAAGAAATACTAAATAAATTTACTTATATAACAGGGAGTTTTTAAACATGGGAAAAGTAATATACAGAAGTCTAGTTAAAGAAGATTATGAATCCGTTAAAGAATTGATTGGTGAAGCATTTGGTTTCAACGAATTTATTAAGGATAAGAAATTTTTAGATTCTGTATTAACCATCTATCTTCAAGGTTGTATTTTAGAAAGCTCATTTAGCAAAGTAGCAGAAAAAGACAATAAGGTGATTGGTATTATTTTGGGTGATTCAAAAAAAGACAAAAACCGTTTAAAGAAAGCTCATAATATTTTCAGCCTTGCCACTTCCATGCTTAAAGCACTTATGACTAATAAGGAAAATAAAAAATTCATGAAAGAGTTTGGAAAGGTTCAAGAGGCATATAAAGAGCTTATAAACGGAAAAGAAAATGATTTTCAAGGTTGTATAGAATTATTTATTGTATCGGGGGAATCAAGAGGTCTTGGGGTTGGGAAGGCTCTAATGAATCATCTGTTTAATTATATGGAAAGTATGGATGTAAAATCTTTATATTTATATACAGATAATAGATGTAACTATGGATATTATGACAGTCAAAACTTCGATCGTATAGATGAAAAAGAAATTCAATTTGATAAAACGAAAGAAAACCTTAACGTATTTTTATATAGTTATGATTTTTAACTAGAGGCGTTAATGTACCGGACATTGCGCTTAGGGCCAATGTCAACCAGTTATACTTATCCAAACTATATAAAGCATAAAACAAGCGCACACCACATGACAGGTGTGCGCTTGTTTTCGCTTACTTTGTGAATGGTAGCTACGAGTTGCTGTTTGTGAGAGATTTTTTTAAGAATCCCTTGGTTCGTCAATTGTTGTCAATCCTATAGCACTTCCTGTAACCGAAAATAATATTGCCTTATCAAGAGGATACAAGCGTTACTTGTGCAGAAGAATTAAAGATTAAGCAAGTAATCATTATTTTGTTGGATAATGCAATGAAATATAGCCATGATAAGATACAGATTTATTTAGATAAAAATGCCCAATATGCCATTATACGTGTAAAAGATTTTAGTATTGGAATCCTTCAAAATGAAATGAATATATTTTTGAACGTTTTTATTGAGTGGAAAAACAAGAAATCGAGAAACAGGAAGAACTGGTGGATAAGACTTTAAAAAAAATAATAAAGGACGGCAATCCATGGGCGATGTTACAGCATATATCGATCAGTTTGGATATATTGTGTTATTTACAGCACTTTTACTAGAATTACTCGCACTCCCATTACCTGGAGAAGTGCTTATGAGTTATACTGGATTTCTTGTTTACAAAGGAGATTTAAATTGGATATTAAGCATAGGAATAGCTGGTACTGGATCTTGTTTAGGGATGACCATTTCCTACTGGATAGGTTATAAATTAGGAAAACCATTCTTTGGAAAATACGGTTATCGTGTTCATTTAGGGCCAAAACGATTAGAAAATACATCTTTGTGGTTCAGCAAATACGGCAATAAGCTCTTGGTTATCGCCTTTTTTATACCTGGAATTAGACATATTACAGGGTACTTTTCTGGGATTACCAGACTTCCCTATAAAACCTATGCTATTTTTGCCTATACTGGGGCATTCCTTTGGGTGACAGTATTTATTTCACTCGGTAAAATATTGGGGCCACAATGGGAGATGTTTCACAGTTCAATTAAAAAATACCTCATTATTGGTGGAATAGCTATTGCAATTATTAGTATCGTTTATTTCCTATACAAAAAAAACAAAGCACTCATTATAGAGTCGACCACTAAATTATTAAACATAACTTTGACAATATTCCAGACGAAAAGGAAAGTTGCATTTCTATTAGCACTGACTTTAATACTGACTTTAGGGCTAATCATTTTAATGATAGGAATGATAGAGGACTTCCTAAGCAATGAATTTACCACTTTTAATCAGGTTGTGGGTATGTTAATGCCGTTAATTTTCAACCAAAATTGGTCAGAGGCTATGCACATATTCTCATTAATGGGTTCGAGAATAGTTCTTTGTATCGTGATTATTTTTACTCTATTTTTGATTTTATTGAAGGGGCAAAATAAATTAATGGAATTAAGCTCTTTTTTGATAGTTCTTGTTGGGGGAGAGCTGTATGAAGAAGGTTTAAGAACAATTTTCCAAAATCATTTTCCAAACGAGCAAACTCTAATGAATTTTATCATCTATGGTTTCGCAAGTTATATTGTTGTTCGTTCTGTTGAAGGTCGATGGATTCACACCTTCGTTCCAGTTACTGGATTAGTTGTATTAATACTAATCGCAATCAGTCATTTGTATTTTAACGATGAACTTCCAAGCGATATTACTGCTGGTTTTGTTTTTGGTGGAGTTTGGTTAGGTTTAAATATACTTTTACTTGAAATATGCCGATTACTAAGAAGTATAGATAGGCATCAAGCAAATACAAAATAGAGGATATCGGGAGTAAAAAATCGATTTATACAAAGAAAGGAAAGAAGGTAGAGCAGTAACAAAAGCTTGGGCGGATAAAATAACTTTAGATGCAATGATGATTAGAGGCTGGGACAGAACTGGTCAAAACCTTAAAAAGCGTGAGAAATCAATTTTAGAAACGTTGATTTCTCACGCTTTTTTGATGTTAAATGTTGCCTTGAAAATATACTTATGTCCCAGCCGTACGTAAGATAAAGTTTTTATTTTATCACTTATTTAATAATCTGTTTATTTTTTTAGAAAAGTTCATACATTGTTTTTCTTATTTAATACTGGTATAATTTTGGGAAAATTCAAATAAAAGGGCTCGTTACCAAAAGTTACGGATGACATACGTTATGGTGATGATATCCATATAAAAAGAGTAGTTACATCGGGGGGACCGATCGATTTGCTTAAACGAAAAATCTGGAGCAAAATTTTATGCTCTATGTTAGTGTTAATGATCTTGACTTCATTTCCATTAAACAGCACAGGTGGCGATGAAAATAAAATATATGAACCTAGAGAGAGAGTTTCTCTAGCATTACCGAATTCCACACAATTACATTTGGAAGCCAATGGTTTACTACTACAAAAAACAACAAGTTCCAATAAAACGTATATTCGTTCAATGGATCAAACAACGGTTTATGATCTATTTGAAGATGGGGAAAACTTAGGTTCTATCAAGGTTACTGTTCGAGAAATCGATAATGGGGATTTCTTCATTTTCACTCAATTACAAAATAAAAGCAGCAAAGGGTATAGTGCTTCGATATCGTACCCTATCAGCGGAAATGTACAGTATGATTTGATAGATTTTGAACGACAGGAAATTCAACATGAGCACGATAATGTATCTGGTGTAGATCCAACCAGCTATCCTATAGGTCTGTTAAAAGTAAACGAAAACGAAAACTTAGTTACTAATATGATGATAAGCAGAAACTACGTAACGAAAGAACTGATAAAAAAGTATGAGAACGGTGACAAGAGTGTGGTTCGGGAGTTGACGAGTGAAAATAAGAACTTGAATTTAATTAAAGATAATAATGGACTTACTGTAACACTTCCACTTCACTCAGTAGGAAATGATTTATCTGAAAACTGGGTGTTAGTGGCACAAGAGCCTCTGTTTAAAAAAGAACAAGCTCTCGATGAATGGATTAGTCAAAGTACCAAACATTACAAAGAAATTAACAAATGGTATACAGCCGAAGGGCCTTATACAAAACTCCCGTGGTCGATCGAACCGGAAACTAAGTTAGGATATGGGCGAAATCTAGTGAGGGTTCAAGATAAGAAAGCATTAAATTACTATGAAACTACACAGGAGCGATACTTCTACGATTTGCTATTAAATTCTATTGCTAACTTATTTATTTTTCAAGGAGATAAAAAAGGGTTATGGGAAACGGAGTATACGAGTACGTGGTTGAAAAAAGATTACGGAATCAATGCTCCCTATATCGATACTAGGCATAACGAAAAAATCGCGTTATTCCTAAAAGAAGCTGGGAACATTCTTGACATCAAAGAGCTCAAAAACTCGACCATCATCTATGCGGATTTCTTGGTCAATCAGGCGAAAAACGGAAACATAATAGAAGTTCCCAAAGGTGGTTACCTTGTGACTGATTATTATTCTCCTAAGCAGGCAAAGAAGACACATGTATCTTTAAATCATGCTTTAGGAGAAATGAATTTTTTACTAGAAACCTATCAACAAACAAAAGAAGAATCCTATATAGACGTAGCCAGAAATATGAGAAGGGGCGTTGAAAGCATCGGAGAAAAATGGTTACGAGAGAATGGGGATGTGTGGTATCAAGTGAATGGTGATTTTACATTTGAAGGAACCGATTATCCTCTCTTGACTTTAGAAGATTTACTGAAGTCTCAACAAACTTGGGAGGCAGTTGGAGAAAAACGAAGTGAAATATTTGATCGTCTCATTCGCTCGAAAACACAATATCTTGTGGAAAGCAAACAGGAAATTCTTCGACCGGTAGCAATTTCTCTCATCAACCAAGGATTTGGGGATATCATAGAGGGATACAATAATATTCCTAAGTTCTAATAAAACCTATTAAGGCTATTCTTACTCTATAAATGGGGGCGTGATTGTTTGATAATAAAGGAAGAAAATGACCAATATTTTTTATAAAAATCAATCTTCATACTATTATATAAGAGCAGGCGTGTTGATTAGGAAAAAATAGGTTTATTTTGATCGATGAAAGGGTTTTTCTTGTTGCTATTT
>NZ_JARVRU010000137.1:0-5322 GCF_030209535.1 Lysinibacillus sp. fls2-241-R2A-57 | reverse complement strand
GAGCGGTTTCTCGGCTCACCCGAGCGCTTTTCACTTGGACCTGAGCGGTTTCTCGGCTCACCCGAGCGCTTTTCACTTGGACCTGAGCGATTTCGCCTCTCACTAGAGCTTTCTAAATTTCTTTATTCTCCTTTTGCCAAATATCGCCCTACCTGTCGTCCACTAAATAAACAGCCACCAACAAATGTCCCTTCTAAAGCACGGTAACCATGTACACCGCCACCACCAAAACCACTAACTTCCCCGGCAGCAAATAAACCTGGTACAGGTTGACCATCCATTCCTAACACAGCACCATCCAAATTTGTCTGTAAGCCTCCTAATGTTTTACGCGTTAAAATATTTAATCGTACCGCAATAAGTGGCCAATTTTTTGGATCTAGTATTTTATGGGGCTTCGCAACGCGCACAATTTTATCACCAATATAGTTTCTCGCACCATGAATGGCATTAACCTGTAAGTCCTTTGTAAACTTGTTGTCCATTTCACGATCCCTTGCTAAAATTTGCTCCTTTATTTTTATAAAATCAAGAAGCTCATTGCCCGCCAAATTGTTCATTCCATCAACTAGCTCCTTTAAATCATTAGCAATAACAAAGTCTTCACCATGTTTTTTAAATGCCTGAATTGGGGCAGGTGGACCTGGCAAAACACGTTTCAGAACATCACTAATGCTTTTATTTGTTAAATCAGGATTTTGCTCAGAGCCTGATAGTGCAAATTCTTTTTCAATAATTTTTTCAGTTAAAATAAACCACGAGTAATCATAGCCCGTTTTTTGAATTGCTTCTAACGTACTTAACGTATCAAAGCCTGGAAAATTCGGTGCGCCAAATCGATTGCCCTCCGCATCAAACCATAATGATGAAGGGCCTGGTAAAATTCGAATACCGTGATTTGGCCAAATAGGGTCCCAATTTTTCAAGCCTTCCGTATAATGCCACATGCGGTCTCGATTAACGATACGCCCCCCTGCATGCTCAGTTATTTCTAGCATTCTGCCATCAACAAAAGCAGGTACACCACTAATCATATTTTCAGGTGGTGTGCCAAGTCGCGCTGGCCAATTTTTTCTAACCAAATCAAAATTAGCACCTATTCCACCGCTAGCCACAATAACGGCATCCGCTTCATAAGAAAATTCGCCGATGCCTAGCCTAGAACTTTTTTCACCGCGATTTGCATAACTTTGAGCCAAAACTGTTCCACTAATTCCTTCAATTCTTCCATCTTGTTGAATAAACTCATCTACACGATGCCTTGCTTTAAAATCTATATAACCATCCTTTATGGCCTTTTTCACTTTTTCAGTAAAAGGCTTTACAATGCCAGGACCGGTTCCCCAAACAATATGAAATCTAGGTACTGAATTTCCGTGTCCGCCTGCTAAAGAGCCCCCACGTTCTGCCCAACCGACGATAGGGAAAAACTTAATACCTACAGACTTTAACCATTCATATTTTTCACCAGCTGCAAAATCTACATAAGCTCTGGCCCATTTATGCGCCCACGAATCCTCATCCCCTAAGCGATCGAAGCCAGCCGTCCCTTGCCAATCCTGCCATGCAAGCTCTTTACAATCCTTAATGCCAAGCCTTCTTTGCTCGGGTGTATTCACTAAAAATATACCGCCAAAAGACCAAAATGCCTGTCCCCCCATTGAATTTTCAGGTTCTTGATCTACTAACAAAATTTTTTTCTTTGCATCCGCTAACTCACAGGCAGCTACTAAACCTGCCAGCCCTGCACCGACAATTGCTACATCATACATCATTCTCCCCCCTAAAAATCAATCTTACTTTACTTACATTCTTCTCAAATTGATGGTTTACCTTCTACACTTTGTATTTTTGACGAAAATGTGACAAGAAAAAAATGTTCGCATTCCTCCTCAAAGCAATGAAAGTTTTACTCAAATAATCTATTTAATCCCAATTAATTCCCATATATTTTTCGACCTTTAATATTTATTAAATGCCCATGTAATCTGACTTAACACATATCGGTAGCGCTTTCATTGTCCTCTGTAAAAAGACGAACAATTCAATGTTACAAATATAATAAAGTTCGCTTTTGGTTATTTTTCGGACTACCAAAGTCAAGTTTTTTAATCTTTTTTAGAAATATCGTTGACAAAGGTGAACAATAAGGTTTATGATGTTAACAATTAAATCACACGAAAATATAACGACGGAGACACGCTAGTCGCAAGAAAATCCAAAGAGAGCTGATGGTTGGTGTAAATCAGTGATTTCTACGATAATAGTTCCACTCCTGAATAGATAAGCCGAACACTCCCAAAGTAAGCTTATCCGTCACATGCACGTTACGCATATAGCTAAGACTGCAAGAAATCTTTCACGCAGTGATTAAGGGTGGTACCGCGAACCAATGTTTATTATGCCTTTCGCCCCTTACAACACAATCTTTGTGTTTGTAAGGCGCGGAAGGCTTTTTTTATTATTCTCTTTTCTACAAAGGAGATTTGTATGCTGTAAGATGTACAATCTCTATAAAATTCAGACTGTTTCGTCTATAAAGAACACTAACATTTTTTAATTAAAAGGAGCTAATTACAAATGACTACATTACAAATGACTACTGCAACAAAGGCAATTAACGTATTTATCGCTGACCCACTAAGTGAAGATGGTATTTTCCCACTTCGACAAGAACAAGATTTAGACTTAAATATCATTGTAGACACTGGTCTTGCACCAGAAGAATTAATCGCAAAAATTGCGGATGTAGATGTTTTACTAGTACGTTCTCAAACAACTGTAACACGCGAAGTAATTGAAGCGGCTAAAAACTTAAAACTTATCGGACGTGCTGGTGTAGGTGTGGACAACATTGATCTAACTGCTGCAACTGAGCATGGTATTATCGTTGTAAATGCACCAGACGGTAACACTAACTCTGCTGCTGAGCACACTATTGCCATGATGACTTCACTTGCTCGTCACATCCCACAAGCATTCAATACACTTAAAAACGGTAAATGGGATCGTAAATCTTATGTTGGAGTTGAGCTTAAAAATAAAACTTTAGGTGTTGTAGGCTTCGGTCGTATCGGTGTGGAAGTAGCTTATCGTGCAAAAGGTCAACGCATGAACGTTATGGCATACGATCCATTTTTAACTGATGAACGCGCTAAAGAGTTAGGCGTAACAAAATCAACAGTTGAAGAAATTTGTGCAGCAGCAGATTTCATTACAGTACACACACCTCTTCTTCCTGAAACACGTAATCTTATTAACAAAGAAAAATTCGCTATGATGAAAGATGGCGTGCGTATCATTAACTGTGCACGTGGCGGTATTATCAATGAGGATGATTTATATGATGCCATCGTAGAAGGTAAAGTAGCAGGTGCTGCTCTTGACGTATTCGTAAGTGAGCCAGCAACGGATCACAAGCTACTTACTTTACCACAAGTCATCGCAACACCTCACTTAGGTGCATCTACAATCGAAGCACAAGAATCTGTAGCTGTTGACGTATCAAACGACATCATTAAATTCTATAAAACAGGTACTGTCACTAACCCAGTGAACATGCCATCTATTCCAAAAGAATTACTTGCACAAGTTGAACCTTTCTTCGAATTAGCTGAAAAACTTGGTTCATTCTTATCTCAACTTACAACTGAGCCTGTGAAAGAAATCAACTTATCTTATGCTGGTGAAGTAGCAAATTATGATGTACGTCCATTAACGTCAAACGCGTTAAAAGGTTTATTATCTAAAAATCACGGTAATCATGTAAATGACGTAAATGCTCGCTATTTATCTGAACGTATCGGCATGAAAATTAATGAGCATAAAACAACAACTGCTAAAGGCTTTACTAGCTTAATTACAATTGAAATTAAAACAGCAAATGAAACACACTCAGTGGCTGGTACATTATTAAACGGTCTAGGTGCACGTATTGTCAAAGTAGAAGATTATGTTGTTGACGTTATTCCACAAGGTCACCTTCTTTACATTAAAAATACTGACAAACCAGGTGCAATCGGCCGCGTAGCAACAAAGCTAGCAGAAAAAGATGTTAACATCGCAACAATGCAAGTTGGTCGTGCACAAGTTGGCGGTACAGCTGTCATGATGCTAACAGTCGATAATGCTGTATCAGAAGAAGATCTAACATTCGTTGCACAGCTTGAAAATATTGATGAAGTAAGAGCGATTAACCTATAATTTTACTTTATAAGCAGGGAGTACAAATACTCTCTGCTTTTTTATTTTTGGGCCAAAGGTATCATGCTAGCATTGTCGATAAAACCTTCTTTTATTTGATAAACTTCAAGAAACAAAAAATGTACTGACCCTATGATTGAATCAGTACATTTTTTTGCCTTATAGCTTATTTACAAGTTCTAATAATGCAGTTAAAGAATCAACCTCATATGTTGGAGTGACTACGCCATTTAGTGTAGTGTTTTCACGATTGATCCAAACATTACGCATTCCAACACGAGATGATCCTAAAATATCAGTATTTAAGTTATCTCCAACCATAATCGCATCGTCCGCCGTAATACCCGTTTTCTCCATGACATACTCGAAAATAGAGGCATCTGGTTTCCCTTTACCAAAGTCCCCAGAAATAATAATATGATCAAAATAAGGCGCGATTTCTGGTGTAATTTCTAGCTTTAAATTTTGTAAACTTGGTGCTCCATTTGTCAGTAGTACGAGTTGATACTTTCCTTTCAGCTTATCTAACACAGCAAAAGTATCTTCATATAAGAATGGGGACACTTTTCGCTCTGCCACAAAACGCTCCCCTAGCTCCGCTCCTAACTGCGCATCATCAATTCCAAGAGCTGCTAAGCCTTTTGTCCACGCTTCTGTACGATAGCCCGGTACAATATTTTTCATTTTTTGGAAGGAATCTGTTGGATCATCGAATGTTCCCCAAAGTCCTTCGAATGGGTTAATACCGATTAACACCGTATAATCATATGTTTCATAGCCTTCATAAAGCGCTCGTGCTTCTTTACGCACAGCCTCCTCTAGCTCAGCCGGATTCACATTATGTATTGTCGCTGCATATTCGCATGTTTTTTCAAATGCTGTTTTGACAGATTTTTTATCCCATAATAACGTATCATCTAAATCAAAAATAATTGTGTTAATTGACATTGTGTCAGCTCCTAGCTCCTATTAATATAATTATTTTAGCATATATTCAAAATATTTAGCATAGCGTTTTATGGTTTTTCCATCGCCAAAACGTAAGGTTGATTTCCGTTCCGGTCGGCGCTTTGTTGCTGACGCTTCGCTTTCGCACAGATAAAACATTTGCCGCTGACG
>NZ_JARVRU010000009.1:0-5426 GCF_030209535.1 Lysinibacillus sp. fls2-241-R2A-57 | reverse complement strand
GCCGATGGTAGTTGGGGGCTTCCCCCTGTGAGAGTAGGACGTCGCTAGGCAAAGACAGTCAGCTGTGTGCTGGCTGTTTTTTTTTTTATAAAAAACTTTAATAAGTTAAAACTTCCGGCAGATGTCACGGAATCGGAAAAGCGTTCTTTGTGCAAGCGCCAATCCAGACGTAATTATGCCGAGGTATAATTGATTAATAATTCCACAAAACTTGTCTAAAAATAAGATAGTCTTCAACTAATATGTATATAATAAATGATGAAGAACATTAAAAAGGCTATATTTTTATCAGTGTAAAAAAAGGGAGAAAAGGCTATTAGATTTGCTACCTTTAAAAATCTGAATTGTCTTTCTTTTATAAGTTTCTTGACAGTAGCTTAGCACGTTGTTAATCTTACAATTAATATTCTTTTAACTATAGGAGGACGTTACGAAAATGTGGGAAACTAAATTTGCCAAAGAAGGTTTAACTTTTGATGATGTATTATTAGTACCAGCGCATTCAGAAGTATTACCGAAAGATGTTGATTTATCAGTTCAACTAACACCAAAGATTAAATTAAATATTCCAATGATCAGCGCAGGCATGGATACAGTTACAGAATCTAAAATGGCAATTGCTATGGCACGTCAAGGTGGTATCGGTATTATCCATAAGAACATGTCGCTCGATGAGCAAGCTGAGCAAGTAGAAAAAGTAAAACGTTCTGAAAATGGTGTTATTACAAACCCATTCTTCTTAACTCCGACTCACCAAGTTTTCGATGCTGAGCATTTAATGGGTAAATACCGAATTTCTGGTGTACCAATCGTTGATAGTATGGAAAACCAAAAGCTAGTAGGGATCATTACAAACCGCGACTTACGTTTTATTTCTGACTATTCTTTAAAAATTGAAGATGTTATGACAAAAGAAGATTTGATTACAGCTCCTGTTGGAACGACTCTAGAGGATGCTGAAAAGATTCTTCAACAATATAAAATCGAAAAGCTACCAATTGTAGATGAAGAAGGTAAATTAACTGGATTAATTACGATTAAGGATATTGAGAAGGTAATTGAGTTCCCTAACGCTGCAAAAGACATACATGGTCGTTTATTAGTAGGGGCAGCAGTTGGTGTTTCAAAAGATACGATGATACGTATTGAAAAGCTTGTTGAAGCACAAGTAGACATCGTAGTAATCGATACAGCTCACGGTCATTCTGAGGGTGTACTACAAACGATTCGCTCAATCCGTGAATCTTATCCAGAGCTTGAAATTATCGCTGGTAACGTGGCAACAGCTGAAGGTGCACGTTCATTATTTGAAGCTGGAGCAGATGTAGTGAAAGTTGGTATTGGACCAGGATCTATTTGTACTACTCGTGTCGTAGCTGGTGTAGGTGTACCACAAATTACAGCTGTTTACGATTGTGCAACAGTAGCTCGTGAGCTTGGTAAAGCAATTATCGCTGATGGAGGCATTAAATACTCTGGAGATATTGTTAAAGCTCTAGCAGCAGGTGGTAATGTTGTAATGCTTGGTTCACTACTTGCAGGTACTTCTGAATCTCCTGGTGATACTGAAATCTTCCAAGGTCGTCGCTTCAAGGTTTACCGTGGCATGGGTTCAATTGGAGCTATGGAAAAAGGTTCAAAGGATCGTTATTTCCAAGAGGATGCGAAAAAATTAGTACCTGAGGGTATTGAAGGTCGTCTTCCTTACAAGGGACCTCTAGCGGATACTATTTATCAACTAATCGGTGGTATTCGTGCAGGTATGGGCTATTGTGGTTCAGCTAACCTTGAGTTCTTACGTGAAAATGCTCAGTTTGTTCGAATGACAGGTGCAGGTCTACGTGAATCACATCCACATGATGTACAAATCACTAAAGAATCACCAAACTATTCGATGTAATATATTACTAGCAACTTTTATGCTCTCGAATCGTCTACAAAGATGGCGCGAGAGCATTTTTTTTATGATAGAGAGTGCGCACGGACGGTACTTTCTATGATAAAATGTCGAGGACAAGATTATTTTTTTGGAGGGCTTTAAAGGTGAAAAAGACAATGAACACAGTTATTCGCTTGCTCCTAATTCCTGTTTTGTTATTTAGTGTTTTGGCAGGTGTTCCTGCAAAGGCAAATGCAGAAACAGATTTAGGATTAAATGTGGATGCTGCGATTTTAATTGACGCAGATTCAGGTAAAATTTTATATGAGCAAAATGCAGATACTTCACTAGGTATTGCGAGTATGACAAAGATGATGACTGAATACTTGTTATTGGACGCAATTAATGCAGGTACAGTTAAGTGGGATCAGGAATATCATGTAACTGATTATACGTATAAAATTTCTCAAAACCGTGCGTTAAGTAATGTACCATTACGTAGAGATGGAACTTACACAATTCGTGAATTGTATGAGGCGATGGCTATTTACTCTGCAAATGCTGCTACAGTGGCTATTGCGGAAACAATTGCAGGTACTGAAACTGAGTTTATAAAATTAATGAATAAAAAAGCGGAAGAGCTTGGTCTTAAAGACTATAAATTCGTAAACTCTACTGGACTTAACAATGCAGATTTATTTGGTATGCATCCAGCTGGTACTGGACCAAAAGATGAAAACGTAATGCCTGCTAAATCTGTAGCAAAATTAGCATATCATTTACTAAAAGATCATCCAGAGGTATTAGAAACGTCTAAAATTGCAGAAAAGACGTTCCGTAAAGGTACAGAAGATCGAATTGAAATGAGAAACTGGAACGATATGTTACCTGGATTAGCGAACCATTATGAGGGCGTTGACGGGTTAAAAACAGGTACAACAGACTTTGCTGGACATTGCTTTACAGGTACTGCAACGCGAAATGGTACACGTTTAATTTCTGTTGTTATGAAGGCTGTAGATGAAAAGGGAGAAGGCACAAGAAAAGCTCGCTTCGATGAAACAGCTAAATTATTTAACTATGGCTTCTCACAATTCTCGAAACAAGAAATTATTCCAGCGAACTATAAGTTTAAAGATCAAGAAACAGTAAAAGTTACAAAAGGTAAAGAAAAGAATGTAGCGATTGCTGTTAAAGAACCAGTTTCATTTATGGTAAAGTCATCTGAAAAAGATTTATATAAACCTAAACTGGTATTAGATAAAAAGAGTCTTGAAGCAGAGGTTAAGAAGGACACAGTTGTCGGAAAGGTAGTTATTGAGCGCTCAGAAGGCACAGATTACGGTTTTATTGACGGTAAGGACCTTTCAGCTGATGTTGTCACTACAGAGGCTGTAGAGCGTGCTAATGGTTTCTCATTATTCTTCCAAGGTATTGGTAGCTTCTTCGGAAACTTATGGGACGGTATTACCGACTTTGTTGGTGGCTTATTTTAATAAATAATGGATAGAACACGTAGATGTTTTCAAACATCTCGTGTTCTTTTTCACGTTTCCACGCTTTACTGCATACGCTAATAGGCGAAAGGATGTGTGGCTAAATGTGTGGTATTACAGGATGGGCTAGCTTTCAAAAGGATTTAAGAACAAGTGATAGAATTCTGAAGTTAATGACGCAAACGTTAAATAAACGTGGGCCTGATGATGAAAATATTTGGTGTAGTGAGCATATTGCATTTGGCCATCGACGGTTAGCTGTCATAGATTTGATCGGTGGAAAGCAGCCGATGATGAAAGTACATGATGGAGCAAACTATGTCATTACATATAATGGCGAGCTTTATAATACAGAAGAATTACGGAAAGAGCTTCAAAATCGAGGGCATGTTTTCACAACACATTCTGATACGGAAGTGTTATTAACCGCTTATATTGAATGGAAAGAGCTGTGTGTTGATTTTTTAAATGGAATTTTCGCTTTTGGTGTATGGGATGAACAAGCACAATCGCTTTTTTTATGCCGAGATCGACTAGGAGTAAAGCCTTTGTTTTATACAGAGCTTCAAGATGGCTTGCTTTTTGCATCCGAGGTGAAAGCATTATTAGCTCATCCATTGATGAAAACAACAGTTAATGCAGAAGGTCTAGCAAATATTATGGCTGTAGGACCGTCTAGAATGCCCGGAAAGTCACTTTTTCAAAATATTGATGAGCTACGTCCAGGATATGCAATGCGTTTCTCTAGAGAAGGGATACGCATTTGGCAGTATTGGCAGTTACAGAGTAAACGGCATGAAGAGTCATTAGAAGAAACAATCGATCATGTCCATTTTTTGCTAACGGACGCTATTGAACGACAGCTTGTTTCAGACGTACCGATTTGTACCTTTCTTTCAGGCGGTTTAGATTCCAGCATTATTACTGGAATTGCAGCAAACATGTTTCAGCAACAAAACAAAGGTACACTTCATACGTACTCTATAGACTATGAGGATAACGAACGTTTCTTTAATCCACATGCTTTTCAAACATCCACAGACACGTATTGGATTCATAAAATGACAGATACCTTTAGTACTACACATCACGCTGAGGAAATTTCTCAACAGCAATTAATCGATTTGTTAGTAGAGTCTGTCATTGTTAGAGATTCACCAGGGATGGCCGATGTAGATTCATCCTTATTGTGGTTTTGTCGAGAAATAAAAAAGGACTTTACCGTTGCACTATCAGGTGAATGTGCGGATGAAATTTTCGGTGGTTATCCATGGTTTACAGAAACGACTACAGGATTCCCTTGGATTCGTTCACTGTCTGAAAGGTCAACAATGTTACAAGAGCGGTGGCGTAAGAAATTAGCAGTTGAATCATATGCACAACAAGTATATTCGCAAACAATTGCTGAAGTACCATATCTTGATGGAGAGAGTATTGAGGAAATAAGGCAACGTGAAATGTTTTATTTGAATATGGTATGGTTTATGCAAACATTGCTGGAACGAAAAGACCGTATGAGCATGGGGGCAAGTCTTGAAGTTCGTGTTCCATTTGCAGATCATCGCCTTGTGGAATATGCGTGGAATATTCCGTGGGAAATGAAAAATTTAGGCGGTATAGAAAAGGGGTTGCTTCGTAAGGCAATGCAACATTTATTGCCAGAAGAAGTTTTATATCGGAAAAAGAATCCGTACCCTAAAACTTATCATCCAGTTTATACAGCAGGCGTTCAAAAATGGCTAAGAGAAATAATGAAAGATAAAAATTCAATTCTTCATGAATTATTTGAGCGACAGAAGTTAATAGGGCTAATTGAATCTGGCGGCAGTTCTTTCAAAGTTCCTTGGTATGGACAATTAATGGCTGGCCCGCAGCTTTTGGCTTATTTGGGGCAAATTCATACATGGTTTAAGTTATATAATATTCAACTAATTGAAACATAATCAATTTCAGTGGTGAGAGTCATCTGTAGCTGACGTTTCACTTTCGCTACAAAAAACATTTGTAGCTGACGTTTCACTTTCGCTACAAGAAACATTTGTAGCTGACGT
>NZ_JARVRU010000071.1:0-5546 GCF_030209535.1 Lysinibacillus sp. fls2-241-R2A-57 | reverse complement strand
AATCAGTTAAAATGGAAATATATCAGCAAAATAGTAACAAAAAAATCCATTTACCGCGCAATATTAAACCTATTTTTTCCTAATCAACACGCCTGATATTATTACTCACTATAACAAATCTACTTACCACGATTATATTAAGCGTACCAGTACTAACACCGATATTTCAACGGTGGGTTTACGCCAATTTTTTGGCGGTCTGCGACTCGATTTTTGGCGTGATTTGGCGGACATATAAAAACACCGCCAAAAATTGGCGGTGTTACACGGAAATTATAGGTATTTAGCATTATAATTAAAGATTAATTTACTAAGTTAATATATGGTATTTCAAAACTATCCAAACTATCCCTTTTTATTGAAAAAAATACCAATATCAATGAGTATAACATATAGATAAACTATAGTAAATTCATTCTTTCTGCAAGATTTACAGCATCGGTACGCGAATCTACATTCAACAAAGAAAACAACTGTGTTAAATATCTTTCTGTTGTTCGCTGAGGGATATTTAACTCTAAAGCAATGGCTTTGTTCGTATGTCCTTTAGCAATCAATCTTAAAATCTTCTTTTCTTTTTCATTTAAGTGGATATCAAGCTTAGCATCCTGCAATTTAAATCGATTATCGAGAAAATCCAAGAAATTTTGTGGTAAAACAATTTCACCATTTGCAATAGCCCTTACAGTCCTTAATATTTGTTCTTTGGATGCTGTTTTAGCTAAGATGCCTTCTATTTTTCGTTCCAAAATAAGTGGATAATAATCTGTAATATCGTCACCTGTATAAAGGATAATTGAAGCATTTGACTGGATAGCTTTTATGTTACGGGCTAAGTTAATACCATTTTCTAACGGCATATTTACATCAATTAAGTAGATATCATACGGCTTGTTTTTAATTCTCCGTATAACATGAGTTGCATCACTTTCTGTATCAACTATAATATCTTCATTTTCTTGAAATAAATTTTTCGTTCCCTCTAACACAATAGGGTGGTCATCCACTATAAGCATCGTAATCAAGTGTGTCACTTCCTTCTCTTACTGTTATTCGGATAAATATCCCTTCATTAACTTGCGAATCTATATAAAAATGCCCATTAAACGCCTTTACACGCTCTTGCATACCTCGAATCCCCATCGATTCTGTGACAATAATATTTTCAACATTACAGCCCACACCATCATCCTTGTAGATAATTTCAAATCCATCATTTGCTTCTTGGAGATGAATCTCAACTGTTGTTGCATAAGAATGTTTCAAAGCATTGTTAAGTAATTCCTGAAATAATCGATAGATCATTAAATTCATACGCTCATCCTCTAAGTAAAGACGATCTATCGAATAAATTAATTCAAAACTAGCTCTTTCTGTCACTTTTCGAATTAACTTCTCCAAAGCTGCATTTAACCCTAATGTATCTAATAATGGGGGCTTTAAATTTTCACAATAAGCTCTTAATTCATGTAAAGACGTAACCATCTGCTTATGAACCTTCACAAGCTTTTGTTGGATATCTGTTGGATCCTTCGCATTGACTAGAACATCAACCTCTCGAGCAATATGTAGCTGTTCTTGCAAATTTGTGTCATGTAATTCTTGAGCTAATTGATATTTCTCCTCTTCAAATCTTAACCATAGCAGCTTGTTTAACCATGGTAATTGACTATCATCTGCTTGCCTCATATGCTTTAGTTCCTCTAACAGCTCTTCCACCATCTTTGTATTTTCAATAAAATTATTTACATATAATAAGAGCAATTCAAGCCATAGAAGCTCTTCATCTTTTAAATGTATCGAATTGTTATGAACTAATACTAAGGCTCTTTTGCAGCGAGCATCTTGATGGAGGAAGGCTAGGTAGACCTTGTCAATTTTCTGTATTTCTCCCAATTTTAAATCTTCCATTAACGTGGGATTAATCAGAAGCTTTCCCTCAACCGTTGAAGTAAATTGTTTTGTGTTAAAGTCATAAGTTAATACAAATACATGCTCTAGCTCAAGATGTAATGAAACCTCCTGCACAAACTTTTCTAGAAGCGCATTTAATGTAATCGTCTTACCGATTCTATCCACAGCAGTATATAGCTGATGTATATAATCCCCTTTTGTCGAAAATAAAATTTTTCGTTTTCGATAATCGACCTTCTCTTTTATGTAAAAAAGAACAACTAACGATGTAAAAGTAAAGAAAGAAATACATGTTATTACGGATATAGTTAAATATTTCTGCGCAATCCAATACAAACCTACTGTAAACCACAAAGTAAATACCAGTGAAAAAATTACATAATAACGGAGTCTTGTAATATGGTATTCAATATCAAATAATCGTTCTGCTAACTGTGTAAAGATAAAGCTAAATGGAGTAAGCAATAAAAATAAAGAGCTGGCCTCACCTGAAAGAATATACGTATCAAAAAAAATACTAGGGAGTGCATATAAAAAAAGAAATGGCATAAACGGTATCAATATACTACTTAACAATATTTTTAACTGAGGTAATCTATATTTGAAATAGCTTAGCAATAGAATACTAAGTATTATAATAAGGAGCATGAAAGAAAGGACTAATACTACATCAGAAAGAAAATAATAAGAAGCAGGATAGAAAATACTAAGACAGCCCAGTAAAAAAGCAATTCCAGGGAATATATAAAAGAATTTGATATTGTTTGTAAACACCCAATTTGTTTTTATAAATGAATAATAATCCCTTAAAAAATGTAATAATACGACTAAACATAACACCATACTACTACGATTGACTATTATCCCAATTCCATTTAATCTACTAGCTACTCCACTGCTTACATAAGCTAATGAAACAGTTAACATAAAAAGAATAAGTAAGTTAGTAAGCTTTGTATTTTTTTGATTAAAATGTAGATAGATAGTAATAAATAGCGTTAATAGATAATAACAAGCTGGAAATACTAATATATAGTAAAATTGATGGGGGACATCTAAATGCTTGATATGTATGTCTTTTATTTCTCCATTTGGCTTCATGATAGTTATTTTATTAGCAGCTACTATTTTAGTTTTATATTTCAGCTGATTTAGATCATCCATTGGCACATCATCTACTCTTAAAATAACATCAGCTGATGAAATACTTTCCCATTCTGTCCAGTCTTTATAGTAGGGTTGCGTTACCCCCCACTTGCCATCCTCTTTTTCTACCTCAATTTCTAATAACGGCCCACTATAATTTACATAATTCAGATAAAGACCAATTACTAAATAGAGCATTATAGTGGGCCAAAACAACTTACTACTCAATGATTTTATTTCCAAGCTTCACTTTCCAAATCTATTACACCGCTAAACGCATCTAAAATTGCTTTTTGTTCTTCAGAAGAAATTCCAATTAATGATACTTTTTGTGCTTTTAATAGCGAAACTAGATCTGGGTTTTTTTCTAAATATTGAATTACATGCATCATACATATCTCTCCTCATTTCATTAGTCTTTTTAAGTAGTCTTTACCTAATTCGCTTATAGCCACATCTTCAAGTTTATTTAATGCTTTAAACTTATAGACATTTTTAACAGTAATTGCATATCGTATTGCACCACCATTTGTCAACATGTTTTCAGTAGCATTATTATCCAAAAAGTCAGCTTTGTCATTATTATAATAGTTTGTGACTGCATTTGAAACATCATTTTTCTGTGCTAAAAGATAAATTATAGGCAATGAGTATCTTTTGTTTAGCAAGTCATTTTTAGGTCCCCAAGTTTTTAAACTTTGAATATCGTTTTTAATTTGTTGGATAATCCCTATATATTTCCCATACTCCTCAACTTCATGAGATATTTCCCCTTTTGCAAGTACTTCCCCAATTAAGCAACTCATTGCTGTTAAAGAGCCAGATTTTTGGTCAATCATTTGTATATAGGATTGATCATCCCTACAAATATTGAGTAAATCTAGCTGTTGACCGTTTATACTCCGTAACGCATAATCCTCTAATATTTGAACAGCAGTGTTTTTGTGTTCAAAGGAGGTCTCACGTATAATTCTAGAAGCCATAACTAGCATAGCTAAAGCAACATTAAATGATAATTCAGGTGTTGTACTCCAACTGTAATCTGAATCCTTATCCTGCAAGTCATCGATAATATCAAAGGACAAAATTAAAAGTTCAATAGCCGCGGCTACTTTATAAATGTCCTCGTCCAAACATTCTGTAAATGCTTCATAATGACAATAACAAAGCTTACCAAATGAATAACCTAATACGCTTTTTTCTTCCTTAAAGCTTTTCAGCATTGATCGTAGTTCATGACCTATCAATGCTTCGTTTTCAATAAGAATGTCCAATGATTCATTAATTCGTTCGTCCAACCCCTTCAATAGTCCTCTCACCCCTTAAATATATTAATAGATATTATACATATTAATGGGAAATAATACTACGCTCCCGAAATAATATAGTAATATTTACCATACAGATACACTTACCGTCATTTATATAAACGCTAATACCGCCAAAAAGTGGCGGTATTTGTGGAAAGCACGCCATATTTTTGTGAAGAAATTGTAAATAACTGGCGGTATAACATTAATGACCGCCAGTTTTTTGGCGTAAACTCAGCATTGAAATGGCGTCATTACTGATGTTACGCTTAAATTGAACTAAGATAAATTAAAAAGTATTGTATATAACACAATCTTTGTCTTTCAAAGTTATAAATATGATGAGAGTACAAGATAAAGATTCTAATCTAATTAGAAGGAAATTCGCCAACACTGGGAGTGATTGAAATGACAAATGAAGTAAATGAAAACGTTTTAATACTTACAGCTACTTTTTCCTGTACAATTTGTGTCTCTGAAGATGAAATCACCATTAAAAAGCCTTCAAATGAACAGCAATGCATTGAACAAATAATTATTCATGCCGAGCAACAAGCGTATAAAGAAACGTTAGCAGAATATCAAAACAAGTCTACATTTTCGAATTTCATTTGCGATACCCCTGGATTTGAGGATACTTTTCAGCAAAAGCTGGACACTTTTATTGAACCCTATGGAATTTTAAGAGTGTCTGAAGAAAGTCTATCTATATTGTCTTTAGTAAGTCCATTTACCTCCGGATTGAACATACATGCACCTATAATCTATACGTCTCCAAGCTATAGTATTATAAATGCGAGAGGCAATTGCTTTTGCACTTCACCTGTTGTTGCTATAGACGAAACAGACGACTTACCTGTTTTTCAGAGTAACTCAGAATTAGAAAATGATATGTCTTCTTCAGGTAAATTCACTGCTGTGAAGGAAGCAAATTGGGTACCCAAACAATCGACTGCCAATTTTATTGGGGTTTCCATTAGTGAAAGTGACATTTCTTTTAATATTACTACGGCATTTAATCCGTGGAATCGAGCGTCCATTAAACATTAGGTTATAAATAATGGGGATGGCACAATTACAGATCTGACGTGCTATCCTTCACTTTTGTCCATTTCAGTATCAAATCGAGTAGGAGGAGGTGATTAACCTCCGACCTCTCACACCTCCGTACATACG